>JAGIAU010000116.1 GCA_017744755.1 Microbacteriaceae bacterium | reverse complement strand
GGAAGAGCCCGCTCATGGCGTTCAGCAGCGTCGACTTCCCCGAGCCCGTCCCCCCCGTCACGAGCACGAGCGAGCCGGCCGGGAGCGAGAGCTCCGGCACCCGCATCGCCCAGTCGCCGCGCGACAGCACGACCCCGTGCGCGACGACGGGCCGCTCGCAGGCGACGGCCTCGGACCGGGAACGCGCCCCCAGCCCGCGCACCTCCATCGACGCGCCCAGCGCGACGGCGTGCTCGATCGCATGCTCGAGCACGGGGACGAGCGCGCGCGGGCCGGGCCGACGGCCGAGCAGCCGCGCCGCGAGCGCCGAGTCGCGCACCGCGCCGACGAGCGACGGGACGGTGTCCCAGGCGACGACGAGCGCACGGCCGAGGTTCCGCACGGGACCGTGCCCGGCGAGCCGGGCGAGGCCGCGGCGCACGTCGAGGAGCGAGGCGAGGAGGCCGCAGCCGACGATGACCGCCGCGAACGGGAGGGCGCCCAGGAGCGTTCTGACGATCGCCGAGCCGGTCACCGGGCCAAGGAAGGCGACATGCGCGAACACGCCCGCGCCGCGCAGCCGCGGCAGGTCGAGCAGCACGGGCTCGCCGGCCGACAGCCCGCCGAAGACGGCGGCGTAGCACACGCGGGCGACGACGAACACGGCCGCGGTCGCGAGTGCGACGAGGACCGGTCCGGGCCGCCAGCGCATCGGGGCTCCGGCTCAGCCGGCCGTCGGAGGGAGCGAGACCGTGCCGTCGCCCGTTGTGAAGACGAGGCCGAGGGCCTCACCGGGTTGCAGCTCGAGCTCGTTCACCCCGACCGGCGCGTAGGCCCACTCGCCGCCCGCGGGCAGCACCCAGACCGCCCAGTAGGCGCCGGGGGTGAAGTCGTCGCAGTCCTCGTGGATCGGCGGGAAGCCGTCGACGCGCACCGTCTCCTCCTGGGACGGACGACCGTCGATGCGGCAGATGGAGGCGTCGCCCCACTTCAGGGTGCCCTCGGTGCCGACGCCGGCGGCGGCGAGGACCTCGGTCGCGGAGGTCGGCGCATCGGCGAGGACGCAGGCGTCGACGTCCTGCGCGTCCTCGAGGACCGTGAACTCGACGACGACGCGGACGCCCGCATCGCCGCAGTCGGCCCCGGCGGGGGCGGAGGCGACCGGGTCGCTCTCCGACGGCGCGGGCGCGCTCTGCGCGGCGCAGCCGGCGAGGAGGACCGCCGAGAGGAGCGCGGCGGCGGAGCGGAGGGCAGCAGGAGTCTTCATGACGATCGCCTTCAGTCGTGGGGGTGGCTGCGAGGCTTCGCGTGCTTGCCGGATGGACGACCGGATGGTCGCGGAGGCGACGGTATCAAACCGTCTCCCGCCCGATCACTACGGGCGAAGCGGCGGTCCGGTCGCCCGGGCAGGACCCGCGCGCCGATTGTCGGACGATCGGAATAGGCTGAGCCCATGAGCGTCAGCGCAGAACTCGAGCTCCTCGCGAAGGTCCCCGGCAAGCTCCTCATCGGCGGCGAATGGGTCGACGGCGAGACGGGCGGAACGATCCGGGTCCACGACCCCTCCAACGGCCGGGTCATCAAGGAGATCGCCGACGCGACGCCGGCGGACGGCATCCGCGCGCTCGACGCCGCCGTCGCCGCGCAGTCCTCCTGGGCCGCGACACCGCCGCGCGTCCGCGGCGAGCTGCTCCGCAAGGCGTTCGACCTGCTCATCGAGCGCCGCGAGGAGTTCGCGCTGCTCATGACGCTCGAGATGGGCAAGCCGCTCGCCGAGGCGCGCGGCGAGGTCAACTACGGCGCCGAGTTCCTCCGCTGGTTCTCCGAGGAGGCCGTGCGCGTGACCGGCCGCTACGGGCTGAACCCCGAGGGCACCGGCCGCATCGTCGTCTCGCAGCACCCCGTCGGCCCGACCTACCTCGTGACCCCGTGGAACTTCCCGCTCGCGATGGCGACCCGGAAGATCGCGCCGGCCATCGCCGCGGGCTGCACCTCCGTCATCAAGCCGGCGACCCTCACGCCGCTCACGACGCTCGCCTTCGCCGCGCTGCTCGAGGAGGTCGGCGTGCCCGCCGGCGTCGTCAACGTCGTGACCTCCTCCTCCGCCTCCAGGCTCTCCGCGCCGATCGTCGCGGACCCGCGGCTGCGCAAGCTGTCGTTCACGGGCTCGACCGAGGTGGGCGTCCAGCTCATGCAGCAGGCGGCGCAGAACGTGCTCCGCGTGTCGATGGAGCTCGGCGGCAACGCCCCCTTCGTCGTCTTCGAGGACGCCGACCTCGACAAGGCGGTCGAGGGCGCGATGCTCGCGAAGTTCCGCAACATCGGCCAGGCCTGCACCGCGGCGAACCGCTTCATCGTGCACGAGTCCGTCGCGGCCGCGTTCACGGCGAAGGTGCAGGAGCGCATCGCGGCCTTCAAGGTCGGCCGCGGCACCGAGGAGGGCGTGAACATCGGCCCGCTCGTCGACGCCAACCAGGTGAACGCGACGAACGAGCTCGTGCAGGACGCGCTCGCCAAGGGCGCGAAGGCCGTCCTCGGCGGAGCGCCGATCGCGGGGGATGGCACGTTCTACGCCCCGACGCTGCTGACCGAGGTCACGCCGGACGCGCGGCTGCTGCGCGAGGAGATCTTCGGGCCGGTGCTCGCCGTGACGACGTTCTCGACGGAGGATGAGGCCGTCGCCCTCGCGAACGGCACCGAGTACGGGCTCGTCTCCTACGTCTTCACGGAGGACCTCGCGCGCGGCCACCGCATGATCGACCGGCTCGAGACGGGCATGATGGGCCTGAACACGGGCCTCGTGTCGAACGCCGCCGCTCCCTTCGGGGGCGTCAAGCAGTCGGGCGTGGGTCGCGAGGGCTCCTTCGAGGGCATCGAGGAGTACCTCTACACGAAGTACTCGCTCATCCCGGTGTGACGCGGACCGGGCAGTCGCCAGTCGCGCTCAGCGCAGCCCGAGCACGACGCCGAGCGCGCGATCGATCTCGCGCAGCTCCGCCGCCGAGACCCGGCCGACGAACTCGCCGAGGCGATGCTCCGGGTCGACGACCCGCAGCTGCTCCAGCATGACCAGGGCGCGCTCGCCCCCCAGCTCGATCTCCGGTCGGAACGACCCTGGTCGGCTGCTCGTGGAGGTCGGCGCGACGAGCGTCGTGGAGAGCCTCAGATCATCGGACTGGAGGACGACCGCATAGCGGGGTCCGCGCAGCTCGTGCCCGCGGACGTCGCGCGAGGCGCGCAGCACGTGGACGTCACCACGCATGGCGCTCGTCCGCCTCCGCGGCCATCTCGGCGGCCTCCCTGGCCCACTCGAGCGCGAGCCGGCGCTCCTCCGGGTCGTCGCGGATCGCCTCGGACTCGGCCCGGAGTGCCGCCCGGCGCGCCTCGCGCTCGGCGTCGAGCAGCGCGACGCGGATCGCCTCGGACCGGCTCATCCCGCCGGCCTCCTGGAGGTACTCGAGCGCCCGCTCGACCTCCTCGTCCACGCGGACCGTGATCATGCGCACCCCTCCAGTGTATTACCGATCGACATACAGCGGGTCGTTCGTTCATCGTCGCACGCGGATGCGGCGGCGGCGCGGGCGGAGGCCGGTAACGGCGCGGAGCCGGGTCCTTGTCCTCCGAAATCGGTGGATGACGACGCGACGCAGGGACCTGTGAGGGATCGAGGACCCAATTCGCCCTTCGACTCGCTGCGCTCGCTCAGGGGGCCAGGCTCTTGGCTCCCTGAGCGAGGGCAGCGAGTCGAAGGGTCAGGGCACCGCGGGCTGATGCTGGGTGATGCAGTGGATGCCGCCGCCGCGGGCGAAGAGCTCCCGGGCGTCGACGCCGACGACCTCGCGACCCGGGTACGCCACCCGGAGGATGTCGAGCGCCTCCTCGTCCTGCGGGTCGCCGAAGACGCAGGCGATCACGCCGCCGTTCACGAGCGAGTGGTTGACATACGACCAGTCGACCCACCCGTCCTCGTCGCGCAGCGTGCGCGGTGCTGGCAGCGCCACGACCTCGAGCCCGGCGTCGCGCAGGACGGCCGCGGCCTCGGAGCTCACCGCGTGATCGGGGTGCTCCGCATCCTGCTGGGTGTGCAGCAGCACCTGGCCCGGCCGCGGCATCGTCGCGACGATATCGATGTGGCCCCGCGTGCCGAAGCGCTCCGAGTCGCGCGTGAGCCCGCGCGGCAGCCAGACCGTGCGCGTCGCCCCGATCGTCCTGCCCAGCTCCGTCTCGACCTGCTCCCTCGACCAGCCGGGGTTCCGGCCCGGGTCGAGCTGCACCGTGTCGGTGAGCAGCACGAGGCCCTCGCCGTCGACGTGGATGCCGCCGCCCTCGTTCGTGAGCGGGCTCTCGACGAGCTCGGCCCCGGCCGCCTCGGCGATGACCGGGGCGAGCAGCGCGTCCCGGTCCCACCGCGCCCAGTCCTGGCCGCCCCAGCCGTTGAACACCCAGTCGACGGCGCCGAGGCGAGCTTGCCCTGAGCCTGTCGAAGGGTCCGCGCCGAGCACGAAGGTCGGGCCGGAGTCGCGCACCCACGCGTCGTTCAGCGGCGCCTCGATCGTGTCGATCGCGCCCGAGAGGTAGCGCGGCGCGACGTCCCGGTCGCGCGGGTCGACGATCACGGTGACCGGCTCGAACCCGGCCGCGGCGTTCGCGACCGCCGCCCAGGTGCGGCGCGCGGCCTCCGCCGACTCGGCGTCCGGCCCGAGCGTGTAGCCCGTCGTCGGCCAGGCGAGCCAGGTCCGCTCGTGGGGGTCGCCCTCGGCCGGCATCCGCCAGCTCACGTCAGGATCCCGTACGTGTCCGGCCGGCGAGTGCGGAAGAACGGGAAGAGGTCGATCCAGTCCTGCCCCTGCGCGAGGTCGAGGTCGGCGACGAGCACCGCCTTCCGGTCGCGCGGCGCCCGCACGAGGATCCGGCCGTACGGGTCGCTCACGAAGCTCGATCCGTAGAACGCGTTCCCCGGCGTCCCATCCGGTCGCACCTCGCGGCCGGTGCGGTTCGGCACGACCATGAAGAGGCCGTTCTCGATGCCGTGCGCGACGATGACCTGCCGCCACAGCGGCTCGGTGTCGACGCCCGGGTGGTCCGGCTCGGAGCCGATCGCGGTCGGATAGGCGAGGACGTTCGCCCCGCCGAGGCCGTACGCGCGCGCGACCTCGGGGAACCACTCGTCCCAGCACGTCGGCAGGCCGAGCCGGAGGCCGAGCTCGTCGATCGCGTGCACGGGGTAGGCGTCCTCCGCCGGCCCCGCCTCGAACCAGTGGTCCTCGTAGTACCCGGCGGTCACCGGGATGTGCGTCTTCCGGGTCCGCGCGACGATCCCGCCGGAGGGCGCGACGACGATCGCGGTGTTGTAGCCGCGGCCGTCGGCCGCACCGGAGCGCTCGTAGAGCGAGGCGTGCACATGGATGCCGAACTCGGCGGCGGCGCGGGCCGCGATCCGGTGCGTTCTGCCGCCCTGAAGCTCCTCGGCGGACGCGTCGGCGCGCGTCCCGGGCTCGGGCTTCCCGTCGGCCGGATAGCGCAGCAGCGTGATCTCGGGGAGGAACACGATCCGCGCGCCCTGGTCCGCGGCGAGGCCGATCGCCTCGTGGAGCTCCCGCTCCAGCGCGTCGATGTCCGGCTGCCAGGCGTGCTGGACGACGCCGATGCGCAGCACGGGACCGTCGGGGCGCGCGCCCGGCACCCGCACCAGCGACTCGGGTACCCCGTCGGCGACGATCAGCTCGTAGTCGGTCATGGCCCACACGCTACTCGCGACTCGCCCCGGCACCATGGGTCCACCACGGCCCCATGCCTGCACCGGGTGGAACCGTGGTGCCGCGGTGGAGGCGTGGTGCAGGAAGCGGACGCCCGGCGGGTCAGAGCTTCGTGATCGGGGCGACCTTCACGAGGAGGCGCTTGCGACCCTTCGCGGCGAACTCGACCTCGGCGACCGTGCGCGGGCCGTTCTCGATGACGTTCACGACGCGACCCTCGCCGAAGTCATCGTGCTTGATCCGGTCGCCGACCGCGAGCTTGAGGTCGCCGTTGTCGCGGAGGGCGCCGACCGGCGACTTCCACTCGGTCTTGGGGCGCTCGGGCGCGCCGCTCTGGGTCCCTGAGCGAGCGAAGCGAGTCGAAGGGCCCGACCCGATCTGACGGAAGCCCTTCGACTCCCTGCGCTCGCTCAGGGATCCAAGCCCCCCGCCCCGCGAGCCGAAGCCGCCGCCGGCCGAATCCCGCCAGTCGATGAGCTCGCCCGGGATCTCCGCGAGGAACCGCGAGGGCATCGCGATCGACACGTCCCCGTAGGCGGCGCGCGACGTCGCGAGCGAGAGGAAGAGCCGCTTCCGTGCGCGCGTGATGCCGACGTAGAAGAGGCGGCGCTCCTCCGCGATGCCGCCGGGCTCGTTCGCCGAGATGCGGTGCGGGAGCAGCGACTCCTCGACGCCGGTGATGAAGACGGCGTCGTACTCGAGGCCCTTCGCCGTGTGCAGGGTCATGATCGTGACCTTGCCGCCGGTCACCGGATCGTCGAGCTCGTCGGCGGCCGCGAAGAGCGAGATCTCCGTGAGGTAGTCGACGGTCGAGCCCTCCGGATACCGCACGCGATACTCCTTCGCCTGCGAGACGAGCTCGTCGAGGTTCTCCGCGCGGGCCTGGTCCTGCGGGTCCTGCGACTGCGCGAGGGCGGCGTGCAGACCGGATTTCGTGAGCAGGTGGACGAGCACCTCGTGCGGCGGGCGGGCGGGGATGCGGTCGTCCTGGCCGGGCACGACGCCGGTCGCGAGCAGCGCGGCCTCGTCGATGAGCCGCGAGAAGTCGCCGAGCGCGAGCGTGAGCTTCGGACCGAGGCCGAGCTCCTCCGGCTCGCGCAGCACCTCGCGCAGCGGCACGCCCTCACGGTCGGCCTTCGCCTGCAGCGCCGCGACGGTCGCCTCGCCGATGCCGCGCTTCGGGGTGTTGATGACGCGGCGGAGCGCGAGATCGTCGTCCGGGTTCACGGCGAGCGTCAGATAGGCGAACGCGTCCTTGACC
>JAGIAU010000115.1 GCA_017744755.1 Microbacteriaceae bacterium | reverse complement strand
CCCCTACCCGCACTGCTGGCGCTGCAAGCAGCCGCTCATCTACAAGGCGGTGTCGTCGTGGTTCGTCCGCGTCACCGACTTCAAGGACGACATGCTCGCGCTCAACGAGCGGATCAACTGGGTGCCGGAGAACGTCAAGCACGGCCAGTTCGGCAAGTGGGTCGCGAACGCGCGCGACTGGTCGATCAGCCGCAACCGCTACTGGGGCAGCCCGATCCCGGTGTGGAAGTCGGACGACCCCGCCTATCCGCGCGTCGACGTGTACGGCTCGCTCGCGGAGCTCGAGCGCGACTTCGGCCGCCTGCCCGTCGGCCCCGACGGCGAGCCGAACCTGCACCGTCCCTACATCGACGAGCTGACCCGGCCGAACCCGGACGACCCCACCGGGAGGTCCGTCATGCGGCGGATCGAGGACGTGCTCGACGTGTGGTTCGACTCGGGGTCGATGCCGTTCGCGCAGGTGCACTACCCCTTCGAGAACGCCGAGTGGTTCGACACCCACAACCCGGCCGACTTCATCGTCGAGTACATCGGGCAGACGCGCGGCTGGTTCTACACGATGCACATCCTGGCGACCGCGCTCTTCGGCCGGCCGGCGTTCTCGAACGTCATCTCGCACGGCATCGTCCTCGGCAACGACGGGCAGAAGATGTCGAAGTCGCTGCGGAACTACCCGGACGTGCAGGAGGTCTTCGACCGGGACGGCTCCGATGCGATGCGCTGGTTCCTCATGTCCTCGTCGGTGATCCGCGGCGGGAACCTCGTCGTCACGGAGGAGGGCATCCGAGGCGGCGTCCGCGAGCTGCTGCTGCCGCTGTGGTCGACCTACTACTTCTTCACCCTCTACGCGAATGCGGCCGCTGGCTCCCTGAGCGAGCGCAGCGAGTCGAAGGGCGCCGGTCTCGACGCCGCCTGGTGCACCGACTCCGAGCACGAGCTCGACCGCTACATCCTCGCCAAGACCCGGGAGACGCTCGAGACGGTCACCACCCACCTCGACGCGCTCGACTCGCCGCTCGCCGCCGAGGCGCTCCGCGACTTCGCCGACGTCCTCACGAACTGGTACGTCCGCCGCTCGCGCGACCGCTTCTGGGCGGAGGACCGCGACGCCTTCGACACGCTCTACACGGTGCTCGAGACGACGGCCCGGATGGCGGCGCCGCTCATCCCGCTCCTCGCCGAGGAGATCTGGCGCGGACTGACCGGCGGGCGTTCGGTCCACCTGACGGACTGGCCCGACGCGAACGCCTTCCCGAGCGACCCGGCCCTCGTGTCGACCGTGGACCTGGTCCGCGAGATCGCCTCTGCGGCGCACGCGCTGCGCAAGGCGCGCCAGCTGCGCGTCCGCCTGCCGCTGCCGAGCCTCACCGTCGTCGGCTGCGACGCCGACCTCTCCGCCTACGCCGGCATCCTGCGCGACGAGCTCAACGTGAAGCACTTCGGCGAGGCGGCATCCGAGGAGGGCTACGGCATCACGCGGCGCCTCAACGTGAACGCCCGCGCGCTCGGCCCGCGCCTCGGCAAGCAGGTCCAGGCGGTCATCGCCGCGGCGAAGGCGGGGGACTGGTCGCTCGAGGGCGACACGGTCACCGCCGGCGGCATCGCGCTCGAGCCGGGGGAGTACGAGTTCGTGCTCGAGGCCTCCGACCCTGCAGCTGCGATCGCCTTCCTCCCGCGGGGCGGGTTCGTCGTCCTCGACACCCACGTGACCCCGGAGCTGGAGGCGGAGGGCGCCGCACGCGACCTCGTCCGCCAGGTGCAGGACGCGCGGAGGGCCGCCGGGCTCGACGTGTCGGACCGGATCGTGCTCTCCCTGACCCTGCCGGCCGTCGATGCCGCGGCGGCCAGGACGCACGAGTCGCTCATCGCGGGGGAGACCCTTGCGGTCGAGGTGCGCATCGGCGAGGGTGACACCGACATCCGAGTCACGAAGGCGAGCGCATGACGGACTACAGCGAGGACGCCGCGCGCGTCACGGAGGAGCTGCTCGCCCGCATCGGCGAGGCGACGCCGCAGCCGCGGCTCGAGCCGACGCGTCGCGTCGTCGACCTGCTCGGCGACCCGCAGCGGGCGTACCCGATCATCCACGTGACCGGGACGAACGGGAAGACGACGACGAGCCGGATCGCCGAGAGCATCCTGCGCGCCTACGGCCTGCGGACCGGGCTCATGACGAGCCCGCACCTCGTGCGGATCAACGAGCGCATCGTCATCGACGGCGAGCCGATCTCGGACGAGAAGCTCGTGGAGAACTGGGACGACATCCAGCCGTACCTGCTCATGGTCGACACGGAGCTCGAGGCCGCGGGGGAGGCGCCGCTGACGTACTTCGAGGCGCTCACCGCGCTCGCCTTCGCCGCCTTCGCCGATGCGCCGGTCGACGTCGCCGTCATCGAGGTCGGCATGGGCGGCGAGTGGGACTCGACGAACGTCGCCGACGGCCAGGTCGCCGTCCTCGCCCCGATCGCGCTCGACCACACGCATCGGCTCGGGTCCACGATCGAGGAGATCGCGCGGACGAAGTCCGGGATCATCAAGCCGCTCGCCGAGGTCGTCACGGCGCTCCAGGACCCGGAGGCGTTCGCGGAGATCGAGCGGGCGGCCGAGCTGACGGAGTCGACCGTGTTCGCCGAGGGCGCCGCGTTCGAGCTCGAGTCGGCCGAGGTCGCCGTCGGCGGCCAGGCGATCACGGTCCGCGGGCTCGCGGGCCGCTACGCGGACCTCTACCTCCCGCTCTACGGCGACCACCAGGGGCACAACGCGGCGCTCGCGATCGCCGCCGTCGAGGCGTTCCTCGGCCGCGGCACCCAGGCGCTCGTCCCCGAGGTGCTCGCCGACGGGCTCGCCCGCGTCACGAGCCCGGGCCGGCTGCAGATCATCGCGAGCGACCCGGCCGTCATCGTCGACGCCGCGCACAATCCGCACGGCGCGCATTCGCTCGCGGAGGCGCTCTCGCGCTACTTCGACTTCGACGAGGTCGCGTTCGTCGTCGGCATCCTCGCCGACAAGGACGCCGCGGGCGTCGTCGCAGAGCTCGCCCCGGTCGCCTCCCGCTGGTTCCCGACCGCCTCCGGCTCGGACCGGGCGCTGCCCGCGGAGGAGATCGCCGAGCTGCTCGCCGAGACCGGGATCGAGCAGGAGGAGCCGCTCCCGATCGCGGAGGCGCTCCGCGCCGCGCAGGAGTGGGCGCGCGAGGCGCCCCGTCGCGCGGTGGTCATCGCCGGCTCGATCACGCTCGTCGGCGAGGTCCTGGCCATGACGGGGACCCTGTGAGCGGTGTGACCCTTCGACTCGCTGTGCTCGCTCAGGGGGCCAGGAGATGACTGGATCCTTGAGCGAGCCCGAAGGGGGAGTCGAAGGGCAGGTGTGGAAGCGCAACCTCCTCACCCCGAAGCTCGTCGCGATCGTCCTCGGGATCGACGTCTTCCTCATCCTGTTCGCGGCGGTGACGACGCTCGGCGTGCGGTGGCTGCCGACCGCCGTCGGCCTCGGCGTCGGCAGCGCGCTCATCGTGCTCTGCCTCCTCGGCGCGGCCCTCGTCCGGCGCAGCCTCCCGCTCGCGATCGGCATCGGCTGGCTCGTCCAGGCCGCGCTCGTCGCCGCGGGCTTCGCCTACGGGGCGATGTTCGTCGTCGGCGGGCTCTCCCTGATCCTCTGGGTATGGTGTCTCTGGCGCGGCGGCAAGTCGGACCGCGCCCCCTTCCCGACCTCCACCACGTCGACAGGAGACGCCCCATGACCGCAGTCGAGGAGACCCTCGTCCTCGTGAAGCCGGACGGCGTCGCCCGCGGCCTCACCGGGGAGATCCTCCGCCGCATCGAGGCGAAGGGCTACCAGCTCGTCGACCTGCGCATGCTGCAGGCGGACGACGATCTGCTCGCGGCGCACTACGCCGAGCACGAGGGGAAGCCGTTCTATCAGCCGCTCGTCGACTTCATGGGCTCCGGCCCCGTCGTCGCGGCCCGCATCGCCGGCAACCGCGTCATCGAGGGCGTCCGCACGCTCATCGGCTCGACCGAGCCGACGCTCGCCGCCCCCGGCTCGATCCGCGGCGACCTCGGCCGGGACTGGGGCCTCAAGGTCCAGCAGAACCTGATCCATGCCTCCGACTCGCCCGAGTCGGCCGCGCGCGAGCTCGCGCTCTGGTTCCCCGCCGCCCGCTGAGCGCGTTCCCCGGAGCGCGCCGCGTGCCGCAGCGCCGGCGCTACAGGGTGCTCAGGAAGTCCAGGCGGAGCTGCGCGACGATCGCGATCACGATGTAGCTGCCGACCGCGAAGAGCGGCGCCCAGGTGTACAGCGCGGCGCCGAGCCGCCGGCCCCAGGCGCCGAAGCGGCCCTCGCGCAGGTTGTCGAAGGTCACGGTCCAGAACGCGAGGATCGCGGCGGCCCACGTCAGCATGCACCACGGGCAGAGCGTGCCGATCACGAAGATCGACTGCGCCATGAGCCAGATGCAGAAGGCGAGCGCGCCCGCGATCCCGAGGTTGAAGAGCCACCAGAACCAGCGCTGGAAGCGCGCCCCGGCCAGCAGGCCGAACGCGACCGCGATCGGCGCGACCCAACCCATGAGGCCCCACACCGGGTTCGGCACGTCGAAGAACACCTTGCCCTGCCAGGACTCCAGATTCGCCCCGCACTGCACGACGAAGGAGATGTTGCAGCCGAGCACGGCGTCCGGGTCCTGAAGGATCGCGAATTTGTCGAGCGCGAGCGAGAACGCGGCCCACAGGCCCGCCGCTCCGGTCAGCAGCAGCACGACGATGAGGAACCAGGGGCGGCGCGTGGCTGGCGTGTCGGTGGTCACGCGCTCATTATGACGACTCCGCCGTGCGATAATGCTGGTACAAGCTTTCCGGGCGCACCGGACCGGATCGCGGCCCATGCCGCGACCGTCGGATAGCCAGTTCCGAGTCGGTCTCCGCAGCGAGACCCCCGAGATTTGCGCGAGGATCCGCGCCACGCGGAGCGTGCACAGAGCGTACCGAGGCCGTTGACGGCCCGGCGAGGAGTACCGGTGGACGAGACCACCCAGACGACCGTTTCCCCCGTATCCCTGCTGTTCATGGCGCCTCCGCCGTTGCCGCAGGCCCCGGAGGCTCCCGAGTTCGACGACGTCGACCCCTTTGGTCCCGACGGTGGCTCGCGCCGCAGCCGTCGCCGTCGCGGTCGCGGGGCGGAGGGCGACGAGCAGCAGGGCGCGCAGCACGTCCAGGGCGGCGCCCGGCAGGGCGGTCAGGGTCAGCAGGGCGGGCAGCAGCGTCAGCCGCGGCAGGCGAAGCCGGCGCCGGAGCCCATCACGGAGCCGCAGAAGGTCAAGGGCTCCACGCGTCTCGAGGCGAAGAAGCAGCGTCGTCGCGAGGGCCGCGGCGACGGCCGTCGCCGGACCGTCGTCACCGAGAGCGAGTTCCTCGCCCGCCGCGAGGCCGTCGACCGCGCCATGGTCGTCCGCAGCAAGTTCGACCGCATCCAGGTCGCCGTCCTCGAGGACGACGTCCTCGTCGAGCACTACGTCGCGAAGTCGCAGGAGGCCTCCCTCATCGGGAACATCTACCTCGGCCGCGTGCAGAACGTCCTCCCCAGCATGGAGGCCGCGTTCGTCGACATCGGCCGCGGCCGCAACGCCGTGCTCTACTCGGGCGAGGTCGACTGGGAGGCCGCGCAGGCCGCCCGCGAGGGCGAGGAGGGCGGGGCGCCGGCGCCGAAGGGCTCGCAGGCCAAGCGCATCGAGCTCGCGCTGAAGCCGGGCGACCGCGTGCTCGTCCAGGTCACGAAGGACCCGGTCGGCCACAAGGGCGCGCGCCTCACCTCGCAGATCTCGCTGCCGGGGCGCTATCTCGTCTACGTGCCGAACGGCTCCATGTCCGGCATCTCGCGCAAGCTCCCCGACACCGAGCGCGCCCGCCTCAAGCGGATCCTCAAGGAGGTCCTCCCGGAGACCGCGGGCGTCATCGTCCGCACCGCGGCGGAGGGGGCGACCGAGGAGCAGCTGACGCTCGACGTGCAGCGCCTCACGAACCAGTGGGCGCACATCCAGCGCGCGGTCGAGACGCAGAACGCGCCCGCGCTGCTGCACTCCGAGCCCGACCTGCTCGTCAAGATCATCCGCGACGTCTTCAACGAGGACTTCCAGCGCCTCGTCATCGAGGGCGAGGACGCGCACGAGGTCATCTCCGAGTACCTCGCCGCCGTCGCGCCCGACCTCCTCGAGCGCGTGCGGCGCTACGAGGGCACGGACTCGTTCAGCGAGTTCCGCGTCACCGAGCAGATCGACAAGGCGCTCGATCGCAAGGTCTGGCTGCCCTCCGGCGGCTCGCTCGTCATCGACCGCACGGAGGCGATGACGGTTGTCGACGTGAACACCGGCAAGTTCGTCGGGCAGGGCGGCAACCTCGAGGAGACCGTCACGAAGAACAACCTCGAGGCCGCCGAGGAGATCGTCCGCCAGCTCCGGCTGCGCGACATCGGCGGCATCATCGTGGTCGACTTCATCGACATGGTCCTCGAGTCGAACCGCGACCTCGTGCTGCGCCGCCTCGTCGAGTGCCTCTCGCGCGACCGCACGAAGCACCAGGTCGCCGAGGTCACCTCGCTCGGTCTCGTGCAGATGACGCGGAAGAAGATCGGCCTGGGCCTGCTCGAGACGTTCTCCGAGCCCTGCGAGGTCTGCGCCGGCCGCGGCATCATCGTCCACCACGAGCCGGTCGTGAAGCACCGCGCGGCCGACGGCGGGGCGCGCAAGCGCGGCGGCCGCGGCGCCGCGGGCGGCGCCTCCGGCGTCAAGAACGGCGTCGGCTCGGCCGGCACGCACGCGATCACCGAGGACGTGCGGAACGCCCTCTCGATGATCGCCAAGTCGACGATCCACGCCGACGACCACGGCCACGAGCACGAGCACGCGGCGGACCCGGAGCAGCTGCTCTCCGCAGCGCTCGACGCGGTCGCGGCGCCGGCCGCGGAGCCCTCGACGGGCGAGACCGCCGCTCCGGCGAAGTCCAAGCCCCGCCGCCGCCGCGCCGCCGAGCCGGCCGCGTCGGCGG
>JAGIAU010000114.1 GCA_017744755.1 Microbacteriaceae bacterium | reverse complement strand
CCGCCGTACAGCGCGAAGCTGACCCAGGAGCCCCACGCCCAGCCCTTGCCGCCCTCGAGCGTCGCCAGGATGACGGCGCCGAGACCGACGGTGAGCAGCGCCGAGCCGGCGTAGTCGATGCGATGCGCCCGGCGCTCGACCCGCTCGCGCAGCCCGCGCAGCACGAGCCAGCCGGCGAGGAGGCAGAGCGGGATGTTGATGAAGAACACCCAGCGCCAGATGTGCAGCTCCGAGAACACGGCGCCGAGAGCGGGCCCCGCGATCGAGGCGATCGCCCACACGCTCGACATGTAGCCCTGCACCCGGGCGCGTTCCTCGATCGTGTAGATGTCGCCGACGACGGTGATCGTGAGCGGCTGGACCGCGCCGGCCCCGATGCCCTGGATCGCGCGGAACACGATGAGCGAGGTCATGTCCCAGGCGAAGCCGCAGGCGATCGAGCCGAGCAGGAAGACGGCGATGCCGAAGAGCAGGATCGGCTTGCGCCCGATCGTGTCGGCGAGCTTGGAGTACACCGGCACGAGGACGGACATGGTGAGCAGGTAGATGGAGAACAGCCACGGGAACGATTCGAAGCCGCCGATGTCCGCCACGACGGACGGCACGGCGGTGGCGAGCACCGTCGTGTCGATGGCGATGAGCCCCATCGAGAGCATCATCGCCAGGAGGATCGGGCCGCGCTTCGACCGGAGTCCGATGCCGTCGCTCACGCCATCATCCAAGCACCGTCGGGGGTGCCGCATTCCCGGGTGGCTGGCGGGCCCCCCTACACCTGCGACTCGAACATCGTGTAGAACTCGCCGCGCTTCGCGATGAGCTCCTGCGCCGAGCCGGTCTCGACGATCCGGCCCTGCTGGAGCATGAAGATGCGGTCGGCGCGCTGGATCGTCGTCAGGCGGTGGCTGATGATGATGAGCGTCTGGTCGCCGTCGGCGAAGAGGTGGTTGAAGATCCGGGACTCCGCGAGCGCGTCGATCGCCGAGGTCGGCTCGTCGAGGATGACGACGGGCGCATTCCGATAGAAATTCCGGGCGAGCGCGAGGCGCTGCCACTGGCCGCCGGAGAGGTCGACGCCGCGGGTGCCGTCCTCGTGCGCCATCCAGGGATGCACGTAGGTCTCGGGGCCTTTCGGCAGGCCGTCGATGATCTCGCGCGCCTCCGCCTTGCGGAGCGCCTGATCGAACGCATCGAGCGTGAACTCGCGATCGACGTCGCCGTAGCGGACGTTGTCCTGCGCCGAGGCGAAGGTGTACGCGAGGTAGTCCTGCTGCAGCACGGCGAGCTGGTCGTGCCACGACTCGGTCGAGTACTCCTGCAGATCGACGCCGTCGAGCAGGATGCGGCCGGAGGTCGGCCGGTAGAGCCCGCTGATGAGCTTGATGAGCGTCGACTTGCCGGCGCCGTTCTCGCCGACGATCGCGACGCGCTGGCCGCGCTCGATGCGCATCGAGACGTGCTGCAGGACCGCGCGCTCGCTGTTCGGGTAGTGGAACGACACGTCCTGGATCTCGATCACCTGCGGCGGACCGGTCAGCGTCTTCGTGCCCCCCTGCCGGACCGGGTAGTCCATGAAGAGCTGGTAGTCGCCGAGGTTCGCGAGCTGCTCGTCGAGGGACGCGATCTCGGTGACGAAGGAGTTCATCGCGGTGAGGGCGCGGGAGACGATCTGCTGCACGGTGAGGAACTGCCCGACCGGCTGCTGGTGCGCGATGATCTGCAGCACGACCCAGACGAGGGAGCCGGCCTCGGCGACGAGCTCGATGAAGTCGGCGAGAAGGCGTAGCGGGATGTACCGCCGCTCGAAGACGAGGCGCTGCCGTTCGTCGAGGTCGCGGAGCTGCTGCCGCAGGTCGAGCAGATGCCGGACGACGCCGTAGAGCCGCAGCTCCGCGATGTGCTCCGGCTGGAACATGGCCCGCTCGATCGTCGCCTTCTGCCGACGCAGTTCCACGGTCGAGTTCCAGTGCCGCACCTGGGCGCGGCTCAGCCGGAACTGGATCCAGACGCCGGGGATGATCGCGGCGACGAGGATGACGGCGAGCCACCAGCCGACGAGGGTCAGCGCGATGACGGAGGTGACGAGCGTGATGATCTGGCTGACCATCCGGGACAGCGTCTGGAACGCCTGCGCGTAGAACTGGGAGAACCGCTGCGCCCGGTCGTAGACGTCGATCGTGTCCTTGTCGTCGTAGCGCCAGAAGTCGAGGCTCAGGAAGCGCTCGTACATGATGTCGCTCACGCGCGCCTCGAGCGTGTACCGGCTCAGCCGCTGCACGTACTGCTCGAGCGCCCGCCACGCGGTGAGCACGAGGCCCAGGCCGGCGGTGACGATGACATAGAGGATCGCCTGCTGTCCGGCCGCCGGGTCGCCGGCGAACGCGGCCGCGAGCGCGGTCGTCGTCAGCCCCGCGAACCAGGCGGTGAGGATCGGCAGCACGGCCGTGACGACGGCGCCGGCGAGCTGCAGCACGATCGTCCACGGCGTCGCCTGCCAGGTGATCTTGGCGATGTCCTTCGCCGCCCGCAGGTACGCGGTCGGGCTCAGGCCGGAGCCCTCGATCCGGCCGCCGCGCCGCGAGCGCCCGCCGCTGCCGCTGCCGCCGTGTCCCGACATGCCTTCATCCTGACAGAACGCGCTCGGCGCGGCCGCAGGATGCGGAACGCCGAGCGGGCCGGGACGCCGGCGCGCAGACCTGCCCGATCGAGCCCATCCGGGCGATCCGGCCGTCGGCCAGGGAGGTCCTGCTCGGTTCAGGCGGGCGCCCGGCGCGCGGCGGCCATGCGGGCCGCGGCGCGCTGCAGGTGCTCGCGGTACAGCGTCGCGGCGCGGTCCGCGTCGCGAGCGAGGGCGGCGGCGAGGATGCCGTCGTGCTCGGCATCCACGTCGCGATGGCCGGACGGCACGGCGGGCACGGCGGCGGACGCGCGGCGGCTCCATCGCAGGAACAGGTCGCCCGCGGCGAGCGCGTCGCGGGAGGCTTCCAGCAGCAGCGCGTTCCCGCAGGCGGACAGCAGGGCGAGGTGGAACGCGCCGTGCGCGACGAACCACGCGTCCGAGCCGTGGCCGTGCTCGGCTTCGGCGGTCCGGAGCCGCCGGAACGCGGCGACGGCGGCTTCCTCCCACTCCTCGCCCCCGCGCTCGACGGAGAAGCGGAGCGCGGCGGTCTCGGTGACGATGCGGTACTCGACGAGCTCCTGCACCTCCTGCTGGCCGAACCGCACGACGTGGTAGCCGCGGTTCGGGGAGAGCACGGCGAGGTGCTGCTCGGCGAGGCGCGCGAGGGCGTCGCGGACGACGGTGGTGCTGACGCCGTACTCGAGGCGCAGATCGGCCGGCCGCAGCCACTGCCCGGCGTGGAACCGTCCGGAGAGGACGGCGGCGCGCAGCCGCGCTGCGACCTCGCCGGCCAGGGTCGCGGCCCCCGCCTGCTTGACCACGGCCGCTCCTTTCGCGGTGCCCGCCGTGCCTCGTCGCACGACGCTCGTCCATCTTGCCGAATCCGGCACCGGCCGCACCTGGCGGAATCGCGGCTTGCGCGACGATCATTGGCCCATGAGCAGCGACGAGATCGTCATCGTCGGCGGCGGCCTGGCCGGCGCCAAGGCAGCGGAGGGCGCCCGCGAGGCCGGCTGGGAGGGCCCGATCCGGCTGGTGGGCTCGGAGCCCTACCTGCCGTACGAGCGTCCGCCGCTCTCCAAGGGCCTGCTCCTCGGCGACGACGGCCCGCAGGCGGCGCTCACCGCGAAGGACGGCTGGAGTCGCACCTTCGACGTCCGGCTCGAGCTCGGCGCGCCCGTGACCGCGATCGACCTCGCCGCGCACACCGTCCGCATCGACTCGGCCGATCTGCCGTACGCGAGGCTCGTGCTCGCGACCGGCGCCGAGCCGATCCGGCCGGACCTGCCGGGCGCGGACCTCCCGGGCGTGTTCACCCTCCGCTCCCTGGACGACGCCCTCGCCCTCCGCGACCGGCTCGTGCCCGGCGCCCGCGTCGCCGTCGTCGGCGCGAGCTGGATCGGCACCGAGGTCGCGGCCGTCGCGCGGCAGCGCGGCGCCGAGGTCGTGCTGCTCGGCCGCGGCTCCGTGCCGCTCGAGAAGGTGCTCGGCCCCGAGGTCGGGGGCTTCTACGGGTCGGTGCACGCCTCGCACGGCGTCGAGGTGCGCCTCGGGCCAGATGTCGTGGGCATCGAACGCAGCGGCGAGGGCGACGACGCGCGCGCCGCCGGCGTCCGGCTGTCCGACGGCTCGGTCGTCGAGGCCGACGTCGTCGTGCTCGGGCTCGGCGTGCGCCCCTCGCTCTCGCTCGCGAAGGCCGCCGGTCTCGCCGTCGAGGACGGGGTGCTCGCCGACGCGACGCTGCGGACGAGCGACCGAGATGCATGGGTCGCGGGCGACATCGCCTCGCACGCGCATCCCTCGGCGCCCGGCGGGCGGCGCGTCCGCGTCGAGCACTGGGGGAACGCGCTCAACCAGGGCCTCGCCGCCGGTGCCAACGCGGCCGGCGCGGACCGCCCGTACGAGCTGCTCCCCTACTTCTTCTCCGACCAGTACGACGTCGGCATGGAGTACTCGGGCTGGCCGTTCGGCTTCGACGAGACGCTCCTGCGCGGCTCGCTCGAGGACGGCGAGTTCGTCGCCTTCCAGCTCCGGGACGGCGTCGTGGTCGGCGGGGCGAACGTCAACGTCTGGGACGTGAACGAGCACGTCCAGACGCTCATCCGCGCCGCCCGTCCCGTCCGCCGCGAGATCCTCGCGGATCCCTCCGTCGACCCGGCCGACTGGCCGCGCCTGGCTCTCGCCTGATCCTTACCGATCCGGCGGTGGCTCGGCGCCGGCACGGATGTCCTCGCCCGTCTCGTCCTGCGAGACGATCCACGGCATTCGACCCGGGCTGCGGCGTTCCCGGCGGAGCGCACGGCGTGCATCGTCGCCGCGGTCTCGACGAGCGCGGCGCGGACCCGGGCCGCAGCCCCCCCCCCCGCCCGATCGCCGCCTGCTCAGGGTGTTCTGCCCTCGCTCAGGGCGAAAAACACCCTGAGCGAGGGCAGAACACCCTGAGCGAGGGCAGAACACCCTGAGCGAGCGATCAGTCCGCGGCGGCGTCCGCCGGGAGCAGGTCGTCGAAGAGCTTCCCGACCCAGGCGATCATGTCGGCGTCGGCGATCCGCACGGTCTGGCCGAGCGGCGCGTCGACGGCCGGCATCGGGACCATGACGACCTGCTGCGCGGCGATGTAGCGGGCGCCGCGGTGCACTCGGGCGAGCCGCACCTGCTTCGAGTCGGGCAGCTCGAGCGGAGCGATGCGCAGCCGCTCGGCCGCGACGACGACCTCGGCGAGGCCCGCCCGCTGGGCGCGGCGGCGCAGGCGCGACACCGCGATGAGATGCCGGACCGGCTCCGGCAGCTCGCCATAGCGATCGACGAGCTCGTCGACGACCCGGTCGATGGCGTCGGCGGCGCTCTGCGGTCCGGTCGCCGCCGAGAGCTTCTGATACGCCTCGAGCCGCAGGCGCTCCGAGCCGATGTAGTCCTCGGGGATCCGCGCGTCCACGGGCAGCTCGAGCCGGAGCTCCGTCTGCTCGGCCGTCGCGTCGCCGCGGAAGTCCGCGACCGCCTCGCCGATCATCCGCAGGTACAGGTCGAAGCCGACGCCGGCGATGTGACCGGACTGCTCCGCGCCGAGGATGTTCCCCGCGCCGCGCAGCTCGAGGTCCTTCATGGCGATCTGCATGCCGGCGCCGAGCTCGTTCGCCGTCGCGATCGTGCGCAGGCGCTCCTCCGCGTGATCGGTCAGCGGCTTCATCTCGTCGTAGAGGAAGTACGCGTAGGCCCGCTCCCGCCCCCGGCCGACGCGACCGCGGAGCTGATGCAGCTGGGACAGGCCGTACTTGTCGGCGCGATCGATGATGAGCGTGTTCGCGTTCGGGATGTCGAGACCCGTCTCGATGATCGTCGTCGCGACGAGCACGTCGGCGCGGCGCTCCCAGAAGTCGACCATGACCCGCTCGAGCGACTCCTCGCTCATCTGGCCGTGCGCGACCGCGATGCGCGCCTCGGGGACGAGCTCGGCGAGCCTCGCCGCGGTCGCCTGGATCGAGGCGACCCGGTTGTGCACATAGAACACCTGGCCCTCGCGCAGCAGCTCGCGATGGATCGCGGCGGCGACCTGCTTGTCGGAGTAGGGGCCGACGAACGTCAGGATGGGGTGCCGGTCCTCCGGCGGCGTCGCGAGCGTCGACATCTCGCGGATGCCGGTCACGGCGAGCTCGAGCGTGCGCGGGATCGGCGTCGCCGTCATGGCGAGCACGTCGACGTTCGTCTTGAGCTTCTTGAGCGCGTCCTTGTGCTCCACGCCGAAGCGCTGCTCCTCGTCGATGATGACGAGGCCGAGGTCCTTGAAGCCGACCGACTTGCCGAGCAGCCGGTGCGTCCCGATGACCATGTCGACCGTGCCGTCGGCCATGCCCTGCAGCGTCTCCTCCGACTCCTTCTCGGACTGGAAGCGGCTGAGCGCGCGCAGGTTCACCGGGAAGCCCGCGAAGCGCTCCGCGAAGGTCTCCATGTGCTGCCGCACGAGCAGCGTCGTCGGCACGACCATCGCGACCTGCTTGCCGCCCTGGATCGCCTTGAACGCGGCGCGCACCGCGACCTCGGTCTTGCCGAAGCCGACGTCGCCGGACAGGAGGCGGTCCATCGGGATCGGCCGCTCCATGTCGGCCTTCACCTCGTCGATCGTCGTGAGCTGGTCCGGCGTCTCCGTGAAGGGGAACGCGTCCTCGAGCTCCTGCTGCCAGGGCGAGTCGGGGAGGAACGCATGCCCCTTGCTCGCCTGGCGCGCCGCGTACAGCTTGACGAGCTCGACGGCGATGTCGCGGACGGCCCGGCGCGCCTTGCCCTTCGCCGCGGCCCAGTCCGAGCCGCCCATCTTCGACAGCGTCGGGGCCTCGCCGCCGACGTAGCGGGTGAGCAGGTCGAGCTGGTCGGTCGGGACGTAGAGCTTGTCGCCCGGCATGCCGCGCTTGGACGGCGCGTACTCGATGACGAGGAACTCCCGGATCGACTTCACGGCGTTGCGGCCGCCGGTCGACACCTCGCGCTCCACGAGCTCGAGGAAGCGGCCGATGCCGTGCGTCTGGTGCAC
>JAGIAU010000113.1 GCA_017744755.1 Microbacteriaceae bacterium | reverse complement strand
CGTCACCGAGCTCCACGGCGCGTGCGGCAGCAGGTGCTCCGCGATCCAGCGGCCCGTCCCGAGCGCGGCCCCGACGACGACGAGGGCGGGCGCATCGGACACGTGCCCATTGTCCCGCCCCGGCGCTGCATCGGTCGACACCGACGGCTCGGAACGCTAGTTGAGCGCGGGGGTGTCGGCGGGCACGACGCCGTCGCCGTAGAGGTCCGTCGCGAGATCGCGGAGTGCGCGGAGCGCGTGCCGCTGCGTGAGCGGGCCGTAGGAGATCCGGGCGACGCCGAGCGCCTCGTACTCGGCGGCCGGCAGCGCGCCGGGCAGGCCGATGACGCTGATCCGCCGCTCACCGATGCCGTCCACGAGCCGGAGCGTCGTCTCGCGGTCGAGGACGCCCGGCACGAAGACGAGGGCGGCGCCGGCGTCGAGGAACGCGCGCCCGCGCTCGATGGCGTTCGCGACCTTCTCGTCGAGCGGCGCGTCACCTCCCCGCACGAACGCGTCGGTGCGGGCGTTCAGCTGGAACGGGACGCCCTCCGCCTCGGCGGCGGCGACGATCGCGACGACCTTGGCGACGGACTCGTCGAACGGCGCGAGGCGGTCCTCGACGTTCGCGCCGACGGCGCCGACGCCGATCGCGCGGCGCACCGTCTCGGCCGCGTCGCCGAAGCCTGCGTCGAGGTCGGCCGACACCGGGAGCTCCGTCGCCGCGACGATCTCGGCGATGGCGTCGAGCGCGCGCTCGAGCGGGATCGTGCCGTCGGCGAAGCCGTGGCTCGCGGCGATCGAGTGGCCGGCGGTCGCGATCGCCCGCGTCCCCGGGAGATCGGCGACCGTCTTGGCGCTGATGGCGTCCCAGACGTTCACGACCCGGAGGATCTCGGGCGCCTGGTGGAGCCGCTGGAGGGCGACGGCCTTGTCGTGGCTGCTCATGGCTCGACGGTAGCGCGGACCGGTGACATCGGTCTGCGAATGACGGGAAGTGACGGAGGACGGTCGACATCGGCTCGGATCCGCGCGTGAGCGCGGGTCCGCCAGTTCCCGCCGGCTCGCCCCGCTGCTCAGGAGGCAGCTCACGTTCCTGCGCTGCTGCGCTCCGGTGCGACCACTGACGTCGGTGCCCCCACTGGGGCTCGAACCCAGGACCTGACGGATTAACCTGCTGCACCGGGCTTTCCCCGGCCACCGCGCGAGCGGCTTGCAGTCTGGACTGTCCCACCACCTTCGGCCGAACCGGTCAGGTGCGTCGCGTGCAGTCTCTGAGGTTCCCTTGCGGTTACCTGCTGATTACCCAATCCCTCGGATTGTCACTGCCTCACGGCGAGTACCTCGGGCTCTCAGGGCGTCCCAGCAAACAGCGACGTCCATTCGGCGTGTTTCCGCGCCGACGCTCCTTTGTTTTGTTGAAGTCCGCTGCTCTACCAACTGAGCTATAGGGGCCTGTCCACCGTACCAGGGGTGGTCGTTCCGTCATCCCCTCACAGGCACTCATCACGTCTCCTCCTCCACAACTCGCTGGCCGGCCCCCGGCTGAGGCGCTGCCGCAGGAGGCGCGCGTAGGCTCGCGGGATGAGCCGCGACTTCCACAAGCCGACCCGGTTCGAAGGGCACCGCTTCGAGGCGTACATCGGGTCGGAGGACCCCGCGAAGCTGTACGCGATCGCGCACGAGACCGCGCGGACCCTCGTGGACCGAGGGCACGAGGCCGGCGCCGGGGAGCTCGTCGAGCGGATGATCGCGTACACCGACGAGCACGGCATCGACGCCCTCGCGGAGCTGTGGGCCGCCGCCGCGCCCGAATCGCTGCCCGGCGCGCTGTGGCGGCTCTACCTGCTCCGCGCGCTCGTGCGTCAGGACCCGGCCGGCGCGGCGAACGCGTTCCAGCGCGGCAGCGAGGCGCTCGAGACCGCCGACCGGGCCATCGCGGGCGCGCCGAGCCCGGTCGGCCCCGCGGAGCTCGCGGACCTCGCCGACCGGATCCTGCGGGGGGCGTTCACCGGCGACCTCGCCGACGCGCTGCACCGCGCCGCCGCGAGCTGTCGCATCCTCGCGGCCGGGACGCTCGGCGAGGCGGACGCCTCGGACCTCGTCGCCCCGGACCGCGCGACGGCGTTCACGACGCGGGCGGCGCGGCTCAGCACGATCGCCGCGGAGCTCGCGGCGGCCGCACGCCTGGAGGAGGCGGGCCGGCTCGACTGAACGCGAAGGGCCGCCGCGTACAATGGTCCGGCCGGGCCGCGGTGACCCCGGGCTCCAACTTCAGCCGCCGAGAGCGGCCTTGCGCCGAGAGGCGTCGACCGCGGTCCGGTGCTATCCCCGCTTCGGGACCCGCTCCCAGGCGATCTCGGTGCGTTCCGGATGGTCGAGGTGCACCGTCGCCGGCAGGATGTCGCCGACCGCCGGCCAGTACTCCCGTCGGACCATGTACTCGAGCTCCAGCTCGACCGTCTCCAGGCCCGCGGCCTCGATCCGCGCCGTCATGCGGCAGTCCTGGTAGCGCGGCTTCGGAGCGACCTCGTTCACGGCGACGACGGTCACGCGGCCCGGCGCGGTCCGATCGTTGACGAGCCGGTCGAGCCACTCGGCGGCCTTGTCGAGCTCGGACTTCTCGGGCATGCGTTCAGCGTAGCGAGGTCTCGACGCGCCCTTCGTCTCGCGGCGCTCGCTCAGGGCTGCCCGACCCGCCTGATCACCCGAACTTGCCGGAGACGTAGTCCTCGGTCGCCTGGACCGAGGGGTTCGAGAAGATCTTCTGCGTCTCGTCGTACTCGATGAGCTTGCCGGGCTTGCCGGTGCCCGCGATGTTGAAGAACGCGGTCTTGTCGGAGACGCGCGACGCCTGCTGCATGTTGTGCGTGACGATGACGATCGTGTACTCGACCTTGAGCTCCTCGATGAGGTCCTCGATCGCGAGCGTCGAGATGGGGTCGAGGGCCGAGCACGGCTCGTCCATCAGGATGATGTCGGGGGAGACGGCGACGGCGCGGGCGATGCAGAGGCGCTGCTGCTGACCGCCGGAGAGGCCCGAGCCGGGCTTGTCGAGCCGGTCCTTGACCTCCTCCCAGAGGTTGGCGCCGCGCAGCGACTTCTCGACGAGCGAGTCCTGATCGGACTTCGACATCCGGGTGCTGTTGAGCTTCACGCCCGCGAGCACGTTCTCCCGGATCGACATCGTCGGGAACGGGTTCGGCCGCTGGAACACCATGCCGACCTGACGGCGCACGAGCACCGGGTCGACGCCGGCGCCGTACAGGTCGTCGCCGTCGACCAGGACGGAGCCCTCGACGCGGGCGCCGGGGATGACCTCGTGCATGCGGTTCAGGGTGCGGAGGAACGTCGACTTGCCGCAGCCGGACGGCCCGATGAACGCGGTGACCGAGCGGGGCTCGATCGACAGCGAGACGCCCTCGACGGCCTTGAACTTGCCGTAGTAGACGTTGAGGTCCTTGACCTCGATGCGCTTCGACACTTGGTGGCTTCCTTCGGGTGACGCGGTCAGCGCCCGGTCTTCGGCGCGAAGAACTTCGCGATGAGACGGGCGAGGAGGTTGAGGACCATGACGATGAGGATGAGGAGCAGCGCGGCGGCCCAGGCGCGGTCCTGCTGGGCGACCTTGTCCGCGACGCCGTACGTCGTGTAGGAGTCGTAGGCGAAGACGGGGAGCGTCATCATGCGGCCGTCGAACGGGTTCCAGTTCATGCTCTTCGACGTGCCGGCGATGATGAGCAGCGGAGCCGTCTCGCCGATGATGCGGGCGATCGCGATCGTGACGCCGGTCGCGATGCCGGCGATCGACGTCGGGATGACGATGCGCAGGATCGTGCGGTACTTCGGCACGCCGAGCGCGTAGGAGGCCTCGCGGAGCTCGTTCGGCACGATGCGCAGCATCTCCTCGCTCGAGCGCACGACGACCGGGATCATGAGGAGCGAGAGCGCCACCGCGCCGCCGAAGCCGGAGCGGAAGCCGGCCTCGCCTGTGATGAGCGCGAAGAGCGCGAAGGCGAAGAGGCCGGCGACGATGGACGGGATGCCGGTCATGACGTCGACGAGGAACGTGATAGAACGCGCGAACCAGCCGCGTCCGTACTCGACGAGGTAGACGGCGGTGAGCAGGCCGACCGGGACGGAGATGAGCGTCGCGAGCAGCGTGATCTGCAGCGTGCCGACGAGCGCGTGCAGCGCGCCGCCGCCCTCGCCGATGACGTTGCGCATCGTCCAGGTGAAGAAGGTGAGGTCGAAGCGCGCGGCGCCGTTGACGATGACCGTGTAGGCGAGCGAGATCAGCGGGATGAGCGCGATGACGAAGGCGGTGCCGACGAGCCCGGTGACGAAGCGGTCCTTCGCCTGGCGGCCGCCCTCGACGAGGTAGGCGATGACCCAGACGGCGACGAGGAAGAGGATCTGGCCGAGGAAGACGGCGAGTCCGATGTTGAAGTCGGCCGCGCCGTCGGCGGCGCCGACGATCGCGACGATCGTGCCCATGACGATCCAGGATCCGGCGAGGATGACCCACGGCGCCCACTTCGGGAGCCGTCCGTGCGTCAGGCGGTTGGGGACCGCGGTCCGCTTCGAGGCCGTTGCGACCGCCATGTCAGTTCGCTCCCGAGAAGGCCGCGCGGCGGGCGACGATCCAGCGCGCGAACGAGTTGACCACGAGGGTGATGACGAAGAGGATCAGGCCCGTCGCGATGAGGATGTTCACCGCGTCGCCGTGCGCCTCGGGGAACTGCAGCGCGATGTTGCCGGCGATCGTCGACGGGTTCTGTCCCGAGGTGAGGACGAAGTTGATGACGACGGCTGGCGACAGCAGCATCGCCACGACCATCGTCTCGCCGAGCGCGCGGCCGAGCCCGAGCATGGTCGCGGACACGATGCCGGGGCGCCCGAAGGGCAGCACCGCCATCTTGATCATCTCCCAGCGGGTCGCGCCGAGGGCGAGCGCCGCCTCCTCGTGGAGCTTCGGCGTCTGCAGGAAGATCTCACGGCAGAGGGAGGTGATGATCGGGATGATCATGACGGCGAGCACGATCGCGACCGTGAGGATCGTGTGGCCGGTGGAGTCGACCTGACCGGCGAAGAACGGCAGCCAGCCGAGGTGCTCGTTCAGCCAGCCGAAGAGCGGGACGATCGCGGGCGCCAGCACCTTGATGCCCCAGAGGCCGAAGATGACCGAGGGGACCGCGGCGAGCAGGTCGATGACGTAGCCGAGGCCCTGGGCGATGCGGCGAGGAGCGTAGTGGGAGATGAAGAGCGCGATGCCGAGCGAGAGCGGCACGGCGAAGAGGAGCGCGAGGAACGACGACCAGACGGTGCCGAAGGCGAGCGGGCCGACGTAGGCCCAGAAGTTGGCCGGGCTGCTGTTCATGCCCGTCGTGTCGGCGGTGAAGGCGGGCAGCGCCTCGGCGAGGAGGAAGACGGCGACCGCCGCGAGGGCGACGAGGATGAGGCTGCCGGCGCCGATGGCGAGGCCGAAGAACGTCGTGTCGCCGGGGCGGGCCTTCGCCCGGATCTTGCCCGGCTCCGTCGCTGTCGCGGTCATGTCCTGCTCTCAGGGGGTGTGGCGAGGAGTGGACCGTCGGACCGGTCCGGTCGCGCGTGATGCGGGCTGCGGCGGGGTCCGCCGCAGCCCGCACACGCGATGCTACTTCGTGCCGATCACTCGGCGACGATGGTGTCGACGACGGCCTGGACCGCGGCGATCTGCTCGGCCGAGAGCGGCGCGGCGCCGGTCTCGGCGGCGACCGCCTGGCCCTCCTCCGAGGTGATGTAGGACACGTAGGCCTTGACGACCGGCGCGACCTCGGCGTCCGCGTACTCGCCGCAGGCGACGATGTACGAGACGAGGACGAGCGGGTAGTGCGTCGGGTCCGTCGTCTTGCGGTCGATCTTGATCGCGAGGTTCGTCTCCGAGGCGTTGTCGGCGGCGGGGGACTCGGCGACGACGGCGGCCGCGGCCTCCGGCGTGAAGCCGACGAACTCGTCGCCGACCTTGATCTTCGCGGTGGCGAGGTCACCCGCGGCCGAGGCCGAGGCGTAGCCGATGGTGTTCGTGCCGTTGGTGACCGCGTCGATGACGCCCGAGGTCTTCGCGGCGCCGGTGCCCGTGGTGTACGGGAACGGGTCGGCCGGCTTGGCGTCCCACACGTCCGGGGCGACCTGGAAGAGGTAGTCCGCGAAGTTCTTCGTGGTCCCCGAGTCGTCCGAGCGGTGCACGGCGGTGATGGGGCCGGAGACCGACCAGCCGTCGTTGAGCGCGGCGATGGCGGGGTCGGACCAGTCGGTGATGTCGCCCTTGAAGATGTGGGCGAGCGTCGCGGCGTCGAGGTTGAGCTCGGTGACGCCCTCGATGTTGAAGACGACCGCGATCGGGTCGATGAACGCCGGGACCTGGATGAACGAGTCGTCGACGCAGCCGGCGAAGCCGCCCGCGATCTCGTCGTCGTTCAGCGCCGAGTCGGTGCCCGCGTAGGCGACGCCGCCGCCGATGAACGCCTCCCGGCCCGCGCCGGAGCCGGCCGCGTCGTACTCGATGGTCACGCCGGGGTTGGCCGTCTGGAACGCGGTGATCCACGCGGTCTGCGCGGAGCCCTGCGACGAGGCGCCCGAGCCGGCGATGGTGCCGGACAGCGTGACCGCCGGGGCCTCCGAGGAGTCGCCGGTCGGGGCGGGGGTGCCGCCCTCGTTGGCCGCGCAGCCGGCGAGCGCGAGCGCGCCGACCGCGACGATGGCACCCACGGTGCCGAGCTTCGTGAGCTTCACGAGTTTCCCTTCGGGATGTGATTCAGAACACGGGCCGGTGCGACCCGCGCGAAACGCTAATCACGACGGGTGTCCGAATCGGGGTCCGCAGGTGAACGGGGGGTGAACGGACTCCGAGAGAACGTTCCGCCCCTTCCGCTCGCCCGGCCCGCTCACGGAGTCGGGAGGAGGCTCAACCGGCGCCGTGCACCTCGACCTCGACGAGGTGCGGCCTGGTCGTCTCGGCGGTCAGGTGGAAGACGGCGAACTCGCCGGTCGCGAGGCTCGAGGCGCGCAGCAGGCCGGCGCGGTGCGCAGCCGCACCGTGCCGGATCGCCTCGACGAGCTCCGGGATGACGGGACCGTGGGAGCAGAGGACGACGTTCTGCCGCTTGTCCAGTCGCCTCGCGATGATCGCGGCGGCGGTCGCGTCGCCGGCCTCGTAGGCCTCCTGGGAGATCCCC
>JAGIAU010000112.1 GCA_017744755.1 Microbacteriaceae bacterium | reverse complement strand
AGACAGGTCGACCGTGATCGATACCCCGGGGAGCGGGGCGCCGTCGAGCTGCACGTTCCCGCTGACGCGGTACGGGTCGCCGTCGGCGGCCTGGACGGGGCCGGTCGGTCCGTTCAGCGTCGCCCAGAGCGCGAACAGCACCCCGGCGATCGCGATGAATGCGACCCCGAGGCGTCGTCGTCGTTGGGCGATCACCTCGATACCGTACCTGGAACTTCGTTACCTGAGTGTTTCCGTTTCCGACACCTTTTGGGACGAATCGGGGCGCGTCCGCCAGGAATGCACGGGGCGCGCAGTCGTTAGAATCAGGTACCGGAGTCCGAGGGCGCGCCCCGGCCGGTTGCCACACCCCGAGAAGGACTCCACATGGCTGACTACGACCCGTTCGGATTCGTCGGACTCACCTACGACGACGTCATGCTGCTGCCCGGTCACACGGACGTCATCCCGAGCGAGGCGGACACGACGACCCGCCTGACGAAGCGGATCAGCCTGCACACGCCGCTGCTGTCCGCGGCGATGGACACCGTCACGGAGTCCCGCATGGCGGTCGCGATGGCGCGCCAGGGCGGCATCGGCGTCCTGCACCGCAATCTCTCGATCGAGGACCAGGCGGCGCATGTCGACAAGGTGAAGCGCTCCGAGTCCGGCATGATCTCGAACCCGGTCACGACGACGCCGGACGCGACCGTCGCCGAGGTCGACCGGATCTGCGGCATGTTCAAGGTCTCCGGCCTCCCCGTCGTCGAGGACGACGGCCGGCTCGTCGGCATCATCACGAACCGCGACATGCGCTTCGTCTCGCCGTTCGAGAAGGAGACGACGTACGTCCGCGACGTCATGACGAAGGCGCCGCTCATCACGGCGCCCGTCGGCGTCGACCAGAACGCGGCGATGGCGCTGCTGGCCCAGCATCGCGTCGAGAAGCTCCCGCTCGTCACCGCGGACGGGAAGCTCGGCGGGCTCATCACGGTCAAGGACTTCGAGAAGAGCGAGAAGTACCCGAACGCGACGAAGGACGCGGAGGGCCGCCTCCGGGTCGCGGCCGCGATCGGCTTCTTCGGCGACGCGTGGGACCGCGCGCAGGCGCTGCGCGAGGCGGGCGTCGACGTCATCATCGTCGACACCGCGAACGGGGACTCGAAGGGCGTCCTCGACATCGTGGGCCGCCTCAAGTCGGACAGCGCGTTC
Source organism: Microbacteriaceae bacterium (assembly GCA_017744755.1). Classification (GTDB taxonomy): domain Bacteria; phylum Actinomycetota; class Actinomycetes; order Actinomycetales; family Microbacteriaceae; genus 73-13. Next base: position 6,036 of record JAGIAU010000112.1, on the reverse strand, counting down.
GCCGGCATCGACATCATCGGCGGCAACGTGGCGACCCGCGAGGGCGCCGCGAACCTCGTCGCCGCGGGCGTCGACGCGGTGAAGGTCGGCGTCGGCCCCGGCTCGATCTGCACGACCCGCGTCGTCGCGGGCGTGGGCGTGCCGCAGGTCACCGCGGTGTACGAGGCCTCGCTCGCCGCGCGCGAGTCCGACGTCCCGGTCATCGCCGACGGCGGCCTGCAGTACTCCGGCGACATCGCGAAGGCGCTCGTCGCGGGCGCCGAGTCCGTCATGCTCGGCTCGCTGCTCGCCGGCACCGACGAGGCGCCCGGCGACCTCATCTACGTGAACGGCAAGCAGTTCAAGTCCTATCGCGGCATGGGCTCGCTCGGCGCGCTGCAGACCCGAGGCAAGAAGACCTCGTACTCCCGCGACCGCTACTTCCAGGCCGACGTGCCGTCGGACGAGCAGCTCATCGCCGAGGGCATCGAGGGCAAGGTGCCGTACCGCGGTCCGGTCGGCTCGGTCGTCTACCAGCTCCTCGGCGGGCTGCGGCAGTCGATGTTCTACACGGGCGCCCGGACGATCCCGGACCTGCGCGCGAAGGGCAAGTTCGTCCGCATCACGGCGGCCGGTCTCAAGGAGTCGCATCCGCACGACATCCAGATGGTCGTCGAGGCGCCCAACTACGGCTCGCGGTAGCGCGGCCCGCCCGGCTCCGCCCGCTCAGGGGCCGGTCGGCCAGGTCCGGCCGAGCCCCGCGGGGTCGCCGAACCAGTGGAACCAGAGCCGCCAGAAGTTGTAGTTCCCGTAGGCGGAGCAGTCGCCGTCCTCGCGGCCGGCGAGGACCGAGGGGTTCGGCTGGTACGGCGTGTAGTCGTACAGCGCCGCCGTCGCCCGGTTCCGGATGAGCACGGGCGCGGACGCGCAGCCCTCGCCGGGGGCGAAGAGGATGTCGTTGACCGCGAACGGCTGGTAGTTGAAGCGCGTCGGATGCTGCACGTAGAGCCGGTACGTCCGGGCCGCGTGGTACACCTGCCCGACGAAGCCGCCGTAGGCGTCGACGCACGGCGCCGAGTCGTAGCAGGCGTAGCCGGTCGCCGCGAAGAACTGCCCGTCCCACGGCCAGCGGTCCGTGACGAGCGACTGCTCCTTCTCCAGCGTCACGAGCAGCGTCCGCGGGCTCACCCCGCAGGCGTGCGCGACGATCGAGATGACCTCGGCGGACGTCGCCCCGGCGCGGGCGGTGATCGGCTGGCAGTAGCGCTCGCCGTCCTCCCCGCGCTCATCGAGGTGCGGCACGTCCCACACGCGGTCCTTGAGGCAGCGGTACGGCCACCCCGAGTCGGTCTCCCGGTCGGTGCGCTGATGCCAGGTCGCGCAGTACGGCACCTGCTCCTCCAGGAACGCCTGGATCTCCTCGACGCTCATGGCGTCCGCGTCGAAGAAGTTCTCGTCGCTCACGATGAGGCCGGGATCCCACCACTCGGCGGGCAGCGGGTCGAGGTCGCGGACGCGCAGCTGCTCGTCGTCGGCGTAGGACCAGCCCGGGAGCGTCTCCGACAGCGGGACGGGCTCGGCGGAGGCGCCCGGGGTCGCGGGGGCCGAGGCCGTCGGCTCGCCTGCGGCATCGGGGAGCGCGTTCCGCCCCGGCAGCGGGCCCGCCGGTCCCGTGCAGGCGACGAGGGCGACGGCGGCGCAGCACGCGGCCAGGACGCCGACGGCGCGGCGCGCTCCCCCGGGACCAGGCATGCTCCCCACCCTATGAAGCCGGCCTGGACGCGACCTAGACTCGGCGCATGCGCGGCGCCGACCTCGACGCACGGCTCACGGAGCATGTGGACCGGCTCGGCCTCGAGCACCCGCCGATCGACCTCGCGACCGTCGACTACACGGTCCGCGACCCCGCCGCGCTGAACGCGCGCTTCGGCCACGTCCTCGACTACATGGCCCGCGTCGAGCTCGAGGTCGACCGGAACGTCCTCGAGCTCACGATCCTGCTGCCCGACCCGCCGGAGGTCGACCGGCACTTCTACGCCGACGTCTGGCAGCCGCAGGAGATCCGGCACGGCGTCATCCTCGACCGGCTGCAGGTCGAGCTCGACCGCGAGCCGGCGACCCCGAACCTCGACCGGATCTCGCTGCGGCTCAAGATCCTCGGCCTGCTCGCGCATCTCGCCCCCGTGCAGGACGTCGCGCGCATGCTCTACTACCTGACCGGCATGGCGACGGAGCGCTCCGCCGTCCTCGCCTACAACCGCCTGCACGACGGCCTGGAGGAGATGGGGGAACGCGCCGCGGCGGACACGGTCGTCGCGCCGATCCGGCGGCAGGAGCCGGGGCACTACGCCTTCTACAACCTCTCCGCGCGCGGGCTGTGGGAGCGGTTGAGCGGCTGGCAGCGCTGGCTCGTGCGGCGGCTGCGCTCGATCTCGTTCACCCCGGTCGGCGCCGACTCGCGCGAGCAGCTCGGCGACTTCGGCGAGGTGATGCGCACGCTGTCGCTGACGTACGGTGCGGACGATCTCGCGCTGCAGATCGGGCGCGTCGAGCAGGAGCTCCTGTGGGCGCAGCGCCGCGGGCTCGCGGTGCCGCCGTACATCCTGCACGCGCTGCGCGACGCGGTCGCCATCGCAGCGGCGCGCACCCCGTCCCTCGCATAGCGCGTTCTCCCGCCCTTCTCCGCGGCGCGAGCGTGCAGTCGGGGCCCCTCTGGACGAGGCGGAGGAGCCCCGACTGCACGCTCGCAGCAGGATGGCCCCCGGACTCGGGGCAGCTGCGCAGGGTCGCGGGCCCGCCGGCGCGCCTACGCTGGACCATCATGACGGCGCGCGACGAGATCCTCGCGACCCCGGCGCAGCTCGCCGCGGAGCTCGCATCGGGACGACCGCCCGTCGTGCTCGACGTGCGGTGGCGGCTCGGCGGCCCGGACGGCTGGGACGAGTACGTCCTCGGCCACATCGCGGGCTCCGTCTACGTGAAGCTCGACCTCGAGCTCGCCGACCCGTGGCACGCCGCGACGGCGGGCCGGCACCCGCTGCCGACGATCGAGGACTTCGAGAACGCGGCGCGCAACTGGGGCATCCGCCGCGACTCGCGCGTCGTCGTCGTCGACGACAGCAAGGGGCTCGCCGCCGGCCGCGCCTGGTGGCTGCTGCGCTATGCGGGCTTCCCCGAGGTGCGGCTCCTCGACGGCGGCCTCAAGGCCTGGCGCGCCGCCGGCCTCCCGCTCGTCACGGAGATCACGGTGCCGGAGCGCGGCGACGTGACGCTCGCCTACGGCGCCCTGCCGGTCCTCGACATCGACGGGGCGGCGGCCTTCCCCGAGCACGGCGTGCTCCTCGACGCGCGGGCGCGCGAGCGGTTCCGCGGCGAGGTCGAGCCGGTCGACCCCGTCGCCGGCCACATCCCGGGCGCGGTGAACGCGCCGACGACGGAGAACGTCGACGAGTCCGGAGCGTTCCTCGACGCGGCGGCGCTCCGCGCACGGTTCGAGGCGCTCGGCGTCTCGGACGACGGCGCCGTCGCCGTCTACTGCGGCTCCGGCGTCACCGCGGCGCACGAGGCCATCGCGCTGACGCTCGCCGGCTTCCGGCCCGTGCTCTACCCCGGCTCCTGGTCCGAATGGTCCAATCACCCCGATCGGCCCGTCGCCGTCGGAGACTGATCCCGTGCACATCGCGGAGGTCGTCGAGGCGGCGGAGGCCCCGGGGTTCTGGGAGTCCGTCTTCCCGTGGCTCGGCTTCCTCGGCGCCTGGCTCCTCTTCGCCGGCCCCGTCTACCAGGCCGCCGTCGAGCTGCACGAGGAGGGCTTCGACGAGGACGAGCAGCAGGCGCTGCGCTCGCGGGCCGCGGAGCTGCCGCCGCCCCCGCGGATCTCAGCGTGGTGGTGGCTGCTGCCGCCCGTCGCGTACGTCATGTCGGTGCGTCGCTCGAAGGCGTGGCGGCGCGAGATGTTCCGCGCGATCCCGGCCGAGCAGCGCCAGCACTTCATCACCTTCCAGAACAAGGCGGCCGGCTGGCTCATCGTCGCCGCCGGCGCCGTGCTCATCGCCATCAAGGAGACCGCCGAGCTCGTCGAGCACAACGCGTGGCCGGGGTGGGCGTTCGCGCCGCTGCTGATCCCGCCGTTCCTGCTCAGCGTCGGCTACACGGTCTCCAGGATGCATCGCACCCGGCAGCTCGAGGCGGCGGAGGAGTAGGGCGAGGCGGGAGGTTCTTCTAGGCTCGCTGCATGACCCTGCACGAGGACATCACGACCGCCTTCGGCGGCACCCCGCTCGTCCGTCTCAACCGCGTCAACGACGGCGGCGCGACGGTGCTCGCGAAGCTCGAGTTCTACAACCCCGGCTCCTCGGTCAAGGACCGTCTCGGCATCGCGCTCGTGAACGCCGCGGAGCGGTCGGGCCAGCTCGAGCCCGGCGGGACGATCGTGGAGTCGACCTCGGGGAACACGGGCATCGCCCTCGCCCTGGTCGGCGCCGCCCGCGGCTACAAGGTCGTCCTGACGATGCCCGCGTCGATGTCGAAGGAGCGCCGTGCGCTGCTCAAGGCGCTCGGCGCGGAGCTCGTCCTCACCGACCCGACGAAGGGCATGACGGAGGCGCTCGCGGTCGCCACCCGGATCGCGGAGGAGCGCGGCGGCCTGCTCGCGCGGCAGTTCGAGAACGAGGCGAACCCGGCGATCCACGAGGCGACGACCGGACCGGAGATCTGGCAGGACACCGAGGGCAAGGTCGACGTCTTCGTCGCCGGCGTCGGCACGGGCGGCACCGTCACGGGCGTCGGCCGGTACCTCAAGCGGCAGAAGCCCGGCGTCAAGATCGTCGCGGTGCAGCCGAAGGACTCGCCGATGCTGACGGAGGGCCGGCCCGGCGGCCACAAGATCCAGGGCATCGGGCCGAACTTCGTCCCGCCGATCCTCGATCGCGGCGTCATCGACGAGGTGATCGACGCCGAGTTCGACGACGCGATCCAGACCTCGCGCCGCCTCGCGACGGAGGAGGGCATCCTCGCGGGCATCTCCTCGGGCGCAGCCGTGTGGGCGGCGATCCAGCTGTCGAAGCGGCCGGAGCATGCCGGTCAGACGATCGTCGTCGTCGTCCCCGACTCGGGCGAGCGCTACCTCACGACGACCCTCTACGAGGACCCCGAGCCCGCCGCCCAGTGATCCCTCGCTCAGGGTGTTCTGTGCTCGCTCAGGGTGGAATTCGCCCTGAGGGGACGCGGAACACCCTGAGCGAGCGAAAGGGGGCTCAGCGGAGGGCGGCGATGCAGCGGACGGCCTGCTCGAGGACGTCCGGCGAGCTCGCGAGCGCGATCCGCGCGTAGCCCCTGCCGCTCGCGCCGAACGCTGCGCCGGGCGTGAGGGCGACGCGCGCCTCGTCGAGGATCCGCTTCGCGGGCGAGTCGCCCCAGCCGAGCGCCCGGAAGTCGAGCCAGGCGAGGTAGCTCGCCCGTGGCACGTGGTAGACGACCTCGGGCAGGTGCTCGGCGAGCAGCTCGCCGAGCACGCCGCGCGCGTGCTCCAGCGCCTCGACCGTGCTCGCGAGCCACTCGCGGGCGAGGTCGAAGCCGGCGATCGAGGCGTGCACGCCGAAGTGCGAGGTCTGATGCTCCAGGCTCTCCGGCACGCGCCGGACGCGCGCGGCGACCTCGGGCGATCCGGGGATCCACCAGGCGGCCGTGATGCCCGGGATGTTGAACGCCTTCGACGCGGACGTCACGGCGACGCCGCTCGCCCGCGCCGCGTCCGACACCGACAGATACGGCACGAACTCCGCATCGGAGTGCGTCAGCGCGCCGTGGATCTCGTCGGAGACGACGAGCACGTCGTACCGCGCAGCGAGCTCGGCCACCCGCTCCAGCGTCTCGCGCGCGTGCGGCAGGCCGGTCGGATTGTGGGGGTTGCACAGCAGGTAGGCCTTCGCGCCCTCATGGAACGCGCCCTCGAGCGCCTCCAGGTCGATCGTCCAGGCGCGCTCCGCGTCCCCGGCCGCGGCCGCCGCCTCCGGCGGGACGAGCGGCACGTCGACGAGCTCCGCCCCCGCCTCGGGG
>JAGIAU010000111.1:3874-7261 GCA_017744755.1 Microbacteriaceae bacterium | reverse complement strand
CGACGAGCCACCAGCGCGCTCTCGGGTCCGCGAGCGCCGCCACGGCCCGGCGCGGCGCCACGAGGAGGAGCAGCACGCCGCCGACGCCCATGCCGGCGGCGCCGACGGCGACGGCCGGCACGTCGACGGGCATCGCCGTCGCCGCGAGGCCGATCGTGCCCCACAGCGCCGAGGCGACCGCGACCGCGAGGACGGCGCGCGTCCGGATCGCGCTCCCCCGGGCGTTCATCACCGGACGAGGCTAGCCGCTCGCGGCGGGGCCGGCTCTCAGGCCGCCGCGCGCGGCTCGGCGGGGATGAGGAAGACCGGGCAGTTGATGTTCAGCAGCACGTCGTGCGCGACGGATCCCGTGAACTGCGCGGCGCGGTCCACCACGGAGACGGGGATCGCGAGCATCATCGCGGAGCGGCTCGAGTCGAGGAACGCCTCCGCCGCCGCCCGCGCCGAGACGCGCACGGTCGTCGGCAGCCCGGGATGCTCCTCCGCGACGAGCTCCCGCGCCGCGGCGAGCGCGACGCGCCCGGCGTCGAGCCGCTCGTCCGCCATGCCGGCACGCGGCTCCGGCTCCCGCGCCGCGTAGACGAGGCGCAGCTCCTCCAGCTCGCGATGGGCGCCCATCGCCGCGTTCAGCACGAGGTCCTCCCAGTGGAGCTCCGGGCCAAGGCCGACGACGATGCCGCGGCGGGCCGGCTGCGCGACCGCCGGGATGACGATGAGCCGTGCCGAGGCGAGCGAGGCGATCACGAGCGAGCGCGAGCGGAGCACCCGGCCGTGCAGATAGCCGGTCTTGTGGGTGCCGACGAAGAGGATGTCGCGGTACGAGGCGGACGCCGCGACCGTGCGCTCCACCGGTCCCACCTCGATCCGCCGCGACACGCGGTCGCGCATGGTGACCGGGATGCGGTCGAGCGCGACGTCGAGGGCTGCTTCGGCGGCCGCGAGCTCCTCCTCATCGGCCGGCGTCCCGTCGCCGTCGCGCCGGTCGATGACGTGCAGCAGCAGGATGTCCTCGCCGCCGAGCAGGCTCGCGTTGATGGCCCAGTCGAGGGCTGCGTGGTAGGCGCGGCCTGCATCGATCGCGACGACGAAACGCGCGAGCTCCATGACGACCTCCCCCGCTGGATGTTCTCTGACAGACTTGCACCCAGCAGACCGCCCCCGACTAGGTCTTTGGTCCCAACCCGCTCAGGCGGCATGGAGAAGCGTGGCGCAGGAATCCGACGATCGGCTCGCCGAGCCGGGGGTCGGCGACGACGTCCGGGCGGTGCTCGACGCGTACCGGACGGTGCTGCTCGAGACCAGCGAGCCGAGCGAGATGCTGCGCCGGGCGGCCGAGGTCGCCGCGGAGCTCATCGGGGCGCAGTTCGCCGCGATCCTCACGACCGGCCCGGACGGCAGTGTCGAGCGGTTCATCCACGCCGGCATGTCCGAGGACGAGGCCGCGGCGACCGGGCGCCTGCCGGAGGGCCGCGGCCTGCTCGGCGTCGTCATCGACGAGCAGCGGGCCGTGCTGCTCGACGACCTGGCCGACGATGAGCGCTCGAGCGGCTTCCCACCCGGCCATCCGCCGATGCGCTCGTTCCTCGGCATGCCGATCCGGGTGCGCGGGGGCGCCTACGCCTACCTCTACCTCACGCACCGCGAGGCGGGGCGCTTCACCCGCCGGCATGCCGAGACGCTCGACGTGCTCGCCGGCACCGTCGCGCTCGGCATCGACTCCGCTCTGGTGACGGCCGAGAACCGGCAGCGCGAGGCGCTCAACGCCGCGGTCCTCGAGGTCACCGCCGCACTGCTCGCCGCCGACGACGACGAGGCGCTCGGCATCCTCGCGGACCGGGTCCTCGCGCTCGTCGACGCCGACAGCGTGTCCGTGCTGACGCCGCTCGGCGACGGGTCCCTCATCGTCGACCTCACCCGAGGCGGCGATCTCGATGAGTCGATCGGGCTCGTGCTGCCGAGGTTCGGCACGCTCTCCGGGCAGGTCTTCGAGAGCGGCCAGCCGATGCTCGCGACCGGGATCGGACGCGGCTACGGCGACCGCTTCGACTCGATCGCGCTCGCCCCGCTCGCCGCGGGAGGGCGCCCGGTCGGCGTGCTCACGGCGTCGAGATTCCGGGGACGGCCCGCCTTCAACCCCCGCGAGCTGCGACTCGTGTCCGAGTTCGCCGGCCAGGCCTCGATCGCGCTCGTCCTGACCGGCGCCCGTGAGGCGCGGCAGCGGCTCGCGCTGCTGGAGGACCGCGCGCGGATCGCGCAGGACCTGCACGATCACGTCATCCAGCGCATCTTCGCCGCCGGGCTGAGCCTGCAGGCCGTCGCGAGCCGCAGCAACGACGAGATCCTCCGCCGCCAGATCTTCGAGCAGATCAGCTCGCTCGACTCGGCGATCGCCGAGATCCGCACCGCGATCTTCGCGATGACGAGCAGGCCGGACGCGCGCGCGAACCTCCGGCACCTCGTCATCGACGCCGTCGGGGCGACCGCCCGGCACTTCCCCTCCGCCCCGCAGCTCGTGTTCTCCGGATCCATCGATCTGCTCGTGCCGAGCGGGATGCACGAGGACGTGCTCGCCGTCGTCCGCGAGGGGCTCGCGAACATCGGCAAGCATGCCGGGCCGTTCACCGCGGTGCAGGTCACGCTCGCGGCGACGGAGGACGGCCTGGAGATCGCCGTCGTCGACGACGGCGCCGGCATCCCGGCCGGTGTCACCCGATCGAGCGGCATCCAGAACCTGAGGAATCGTGCACAATCGTGGGGAGGTGCCTTCGAGCTCGGCCCAGCGGGTCCGGACGGCGGCACCCGGCTCATCTGGCGGGCCCCCTACGGCCGGAAGGACGGGGATCCATGACGACCGTGTTCCTGGTCGACGACCACGAGATCGTGCGCGGCGGCGTGGCCGCGCTCATCAACCTGGAACGCGACCTCCAGGTCGTCGGCGAGGCGGGGAACGTCCGGCAGGCGCTCGGCCGGATCGCGGCGACCGTCCCCGACGTCGCCGTGCTCGATGTGCGACTGCCCGACGGCAGCGGGGTCGATCTGTGCCGCGAGGTCCGCTCGCGCCTGCCGCAGGTCGCCTGCATCATGCTGACGGCCTACGACGACGACCAGGCCGCCCGCACCGCGGTCCTCGCCGGGGCGGCCGCCTATGTGCTCAAGGACATCCGCGGCCAGGGACTCGTCGACGCGATCCGGCGCGTCGCGAAGGGCGAGCGCCTCGTCTCCGCCGTCACGGCGAAGCAGGTCGTCGAGCGCGTCGAGGCGGTCGTGCACGAGGCGGAGGACGATCTGTCCGCGCGGGAGCGCCAGGTGCTCCATCTCATCGCGGAGGGCCTCACGAACCGGCAGATCGGCGAGGAGCTCGAGCTTGCGGAGAAGACGGTCAAGAAC
>JAGIAU010000111.1:0-3864 GCA_017744755.1 Microbacteriaceae bacterium | reverse complement strand
GTCAAGAACTACGTCTCCGGCCTCCTCGCGAAGCTCGGCATGGAGCGCCGCACGCAGGCCGCCGTCTACGGGGCGAAGCTCCGCGGCGCGTAGGCGGGCCGATAGGCTGAACGCATGGAGTGGAGCGATCTCGGGACGTCCGCGTGGCTGTGGCTCGGCGCGATCGGCGTGACGGGCGGCATCGTCGCCCTCGTCGTGCTCGCGACGGTCGTCGCGTTCGCCGCAAAGCCGCGCTGACGCCCGCGGTTCGCGCGCGCAGGTCTCAGGCGACGCCGCTGACGCCAAGCAGCGTGCCGATGCCGAACGTGACGCCGAGGGCGAGTCCGCCGCCGATGACGATGCGCAGCGTGGGACGCAGCGGCCTCGAGCCCCCGAGCCGCGCGCTGACGAGCCCGGTCGCCACGAGGGCCGCGAGCACGACGGCGAAGGTGAGCGGCACACGCAGCCGGTCGGAGACGAGCAGGATCGCGGCGAGCGGCAGCACCCCGCCGATCGTGAACGCGAGGGCGGAGGCCGCGGCCGCGGACCAGGCGTTCGCGACGGACCGCTCCGTGAGGCCCAGCTCCGCGTCGAGGTGGGCGCTCAGCGCGTCCGCGGCGGTCAGCTCCGTCGCGACGGCACGCGCGGTCGCCTCGGAGAGGCCCTTCCGCCGGTAAAGGCCGACGAGCTCCTCGAGCTCCGCCTCGGGCTGCTCGCGAAGCTCCTCCTGTTCCTTGCGGATGAGCGCGCGCTGGCTGTCCGACTGGCTCGAGACGGAGACGTACTCCCCGAGGGCCATCGAGATGGCGCCACCGATCAGCGCCGCGATGCCGGCCGCCAGGATCGGCTCCCAGGCCGTCGTCGCGCCGGCGACGCCGACGACGAGGGCGGCGACGCTCACGATGCCGTCATTGGCACCGAGCACGCCGGCGCGGAGCCGGTTGAGCCGGCCGCCGTAGGCGGCGTCGTGCGGCTCGATGCCGTGCACGGGCGCCGCGTGCCCGGCGCTCATCGCTGCACCACGGCGTGCACCTCATGGCCCGCCAGCCGCGCCCGGCCGCCGAGCGCCTCGATCTCGAGCACGACCGAGACGCCGGCGACGCGCCAGCCCGCGAGCTCGACGAGCGCGGCCGCGGCCTCGATCGTCCCGCCGGTCGCCAGCACGTCGTCGACGAGCAGCACCCGGCTCCCGGGCGCCACCTGGTCGGCGTGCACCTCGAGGCGGTCGGTGCCGTACTCGAGCTCGTAGTCGAGCCCGTGCGTGTCGCCGGGCAGCTTGCCCGACTTGCGGATGAGCACGAGTCCGCGCCCCGCGCGCCCGGCGGCCGCGGCGCCGAAGACGAAGCCGCGCGCCTCGACCCCGGCGATGACGTCGTACCGGCCGGCGAAGGGGGCGAGCAGCGCGTCGGCGACGACGCCGAGCGCCGCCCCGTCCGCGATGAGCGGCGTGAGGTCGGCGAAGACGACGCCGGGGCGCGGGAAGCCGAGCACCGTGCGCGTGCGGGCGCGCACCGTCTCGGCGGCGTCCGCGGTCACGACGCGGCCCCCGTCGGCGCCGGCGCGGCCGGGAGCAGGGTCGACTGCCCCGTTCCGGCGAACAGCCCGGGGAAGGCGTCGCCGAGCGCGAGCATGATCGACTGCACCGCGATGGCGAGCAGCAGGAGGCCGAACACCCTCGTGAGGATGCTCATCCCGGTGGTTCCGAGCGCCTTGGCGATCCACGGCCCGACGAAGAACACCACGGCGACGAGCAGGCCGACGACCGCGCAGACGATCCCGCCGAACACGTAGTCGACGAGGCCCGTGTAGCCGTGGGCGAAGGTGATCGCCAGGGCGATCGCGCCGGGCCCGGCGAGCACGGGGATCGCGAGCGGCACGACGACGGGCGACTCCCCCGGTGCGACAGAGACGGCCCCGCCCGCCTTGGCCGTGAGCATCGCCCAGCCGATCGTCGCGACGAGCGCATTCCCGGCGATCTTGAACGCCGTGATGTCGATGCCGAACCAGCCGAGGATGAAGTTACCGGCGAGAAGGGAGACCACCAGGACGACCGCGACGGCGAGCCCGACGAGGACGGCGGTCCGGCGCTGCTGCGCGGCCGTCTGGCCCTTCGTGAGCGACAGGAAGATCGGGAGCGTGCCGATCGGGTTCGTGATCGTGAAGAGGGCGATGCCGGAGGTGACGAGCGTCGGGGCCGCGATCGCCGGATCCATGCCGCGAGCCTACTGCGCGGGCTGCATGCGCGGCGCGGCCCCCTCCGGCGGGTCCGGTGCCGCGAACTGCGCCGAGATCCTGCGGTAGGACTTCGTCGCGAAGGCGAGCGCCGCGACGACGAGCATCACGATGCCGGCGAAGAAGAACACGAGGGCGATGCCGCGCGCCACGCCGTCCCCGAGCAGCCAGCCGAACGCCGCCTGCCCCGCTCCGGAGTCCATGTACGGGATGATGACGAACTCCGCGAGCGGCGCGATGACGAAGGCGGTGATCGGGGCCGCGGCCGATTCGAAGGCCTGCGCGAAGCCGAACACCCGTCCCTGCGTCTCGAACGGCACGACCTTCTGGATGACCGTCTGCTCCGCCGCCTCGATGGCGGGGATGAGGGCCATGTACGCCCAGATGCCGACGGCGTACAGCAGCCAGGCGTCGCGGATCGTGAACACGGCGCCGGCGATCGCGGTCGCGCCGACGAGCAGCAGCATCGTGCGGATCGGGTTCCGCCCGAGCCCGAGCTTCGCCACGAGCAGTCCGCCGGCGATGAACCCCGTCGACGAGATGCCGAGCACGACGCCCCACCACTCCACGGCGAAGAGCTGGAGGCCGTACGCGTCCATGAGCGCGAGATAGACGCCGCCGATGAGGTTGTTGAAGGTCGCGAAGATCAGGAGCGCGAACAGCCCCGGCACGAGCCGGATCGCCCCGATCGCGCCCCGGAAGTCGACGAGCGGGGCGCGATCGACCCGCTTGGGCTGCTCCTCCGGGATGCGCAGCGTGAGCAGATGGACGAGCGCCGCCGCCGTGCAGACGATCGAGATGAGCAGCGTCCACCCCATGCCGAGCATCCCGACCGCGAGCCCCGAGAGCACGCTCGTGACGGCGAAGGTCAGGCCCTGCACCGATCCGACGAGCCCGTTCGCGTTCGCGTGCCGCTCCACGGGGACGAGGAGCGTGACCGTCGTGCTGAGGGCGATGCTCCGCATGTTCTCGATCACGCCGCCGAACAGGATGACGCCGGCGAACAGCCAGAACCACGGTCCGCCGAGGTCGACGAGGACGGACTCCGGCTGCAGCAGGTAGAGGACGCCCGCGACCGCGAACGCCGCGAGCGAGGTCGCGGAGGCGAACACCATCGCCTGGTGCTTCCGGTAGCGGTCCACGATGGTGCCGAAGACCATGCCGAAGAGCGCGACGAGGAGCATGTACGCGCCGCCGACGATGCCGGTCGCGAGCACGGACCGCGTCTCGAGGTACACCCAGAAGGTCAGCGCGAACCAGAGGAAGCTCGTCGTGACGTTCGCGACGGCGGTGTTCACGAGCACCTGGAGGAAGGTCCGCATGCGCGCCACGCTACGCGCCACCCCCGACATCGCTCCCAGCGGAACGCATCCGAAACGCATCGGAAACGTCCGGTTTCTACGCTGGCACTGCACATTCCGCACGTCCCCCTCGAAAGGACACAGCACCCCCATGACCATTGCGAGCCCGATCCGGCGCACCGCCGGACTCGTCACGGCCGCCGTCGCGGCCGCCGCCCTGCTGGCCGGCTGCGCGACCACCGCCCCTGCCGCCGAGACCACCGACCCGGCCGCCGAGGCGGCCCCGGCGTCCTACGGCGAGATCAGCGTCCAGTACTCGTGGATCAAGAACGAGGAGTTCGCGGGCGAGTTC
>JAGIAU010000110.1 GCA_017744755.1 Microbacteriaceae bacterium | reverse complement strand
GGAACTGGTCGGCTACCTCCCGGTCGGCTACCCGACGCTGCAGGGCTCGATCGACGCCGCCGTCGCGCTCGTCGACAACGGCTTCACCGCGCTCGAGCTCGGCGTCCCGTACTCCGACCCGGTCATGGACGGCCCGATCATCCAGGAGGCGGCGAACGCGGCCCTTGAGGGCGGATTCCGCCTCCGTCACGTCTTCGAGGCGACGGCGGCGATCCGCGCCCGCACCGAGGCGCCCATCTACGTCATGACCTACTGGAACCCCGTGCTGCAGTACGGCGTCGACCGCTTCGCCGACGACTTCAAGGCTGCAGGCGGCACGGGCCTCATCACGCCCGACATCACGCCGGACGCCGCAGCCGACTGGATCGCGGCGGGCGAGCGCACCGGCCTCGAGCGCGTGTTCCTCGCCGCCCCGACCTCGACCGAGGAGCGCCTGCGCCTCATCGCCGACGCGAGCCGCGGCTGGGTCTACGCCGTCTCCACGATGGGCGTCACGGGCCTGCGCGAGGACCTCGACTCGAAGGCCCGCGCCCTCGTCGGCCGCATCCGGGCCGCGGGCGCGGAACGCACCTACGTCGGCATCGGGATCTCGACCCGCGCGCACGTCGAGGACGTGTGGTCCTACGCCGACGGCGCGATCGTCGGCACGGCGGTCGTCAAGGCGGTCCGTGACGGCGGCACCGAGGGCGCGGCCGCGCTCGCGAGAACGCTCTCCGGCCGCGCCTGAGCCCCGCTCAGCGGGCGTCGGGCCGCTCGCGCACCATGTCTCCACACCGGCACCACGGTTCCACCGGTGGATGCACCGTGCTCCGGTGCAGGCATGGTGCGGGAGCGGGACCCCACGGCGGGTGCGTCCCACCAGCGCTGCTGCGGGGAGCCTGCGGGCGTCCTCATGCCGTCAGTAGACGCTCGGCGCGATGTCCGCGAGGAGCGGGCCCAGCTGTCCGAACACGTAGACGATCGCGATGATGAAGACCGCGACGCGAATGACGATCGCGACCCATGCGGCACCGCTCCAGCGGCCGGTGCGGCGCTTCGCGACGACATCGCGACCGATGATGTAGATCAGGTCGCTCACGACGAAGATGAAGAAGATCCAGGCCCAGTGGAGGGGCTGCGGAACGCCGCGCTCCCGGAGGCCCTTCCAGTCGACGTAGGCGAAGACGATCGTGAGGACGGTCGACACGAGGCCGAGGCCGACCAGGGTCAGGTAGGCGGGATCGGCGAACAGCGCGATCGCAGCGGCGGCCGACGCAGTCCCATCGCTTCCGCTCGCGGCGATCATGCGGGAGAGGAGGCCGCTGAGATCCCAGAAGAAGAGCGGGATCACGCCGAGGATCGGCAGCAGCGTGAGGATCCAGATCCAGGCGGTCTGCGGGCTCGTGCCGGCGGGCGCGAGCTGCGGCTGCAGGTACGGGCTCTGGGCGTAGCTGGGCGCCTGCTGCGGCGCGGCGAGCTGCTCGGTCCACTGCGCGCCGTCCCACCAGCGCTGCTGGGGGGAGCCTGCGGGATCGGGGTACCAGCCTGCGGGCGTGCTCATGGCCTCAGCCTCCGTACGTCGCGGACGCGGCCTGGTAGGCGGCGCCGAACACCCAGACGAAGGCGGCGATGCTGACGATGACGCCGAGCACGACGATCGCGATGGACACCCACATCGCGCCGCTCCACCGGCCGGTGCGGCGGCGCGCGACGATATCGCGGCCGATGATGTAGACGATCGGCAGGCCGATCAGGGAGAAGAACCCCCACGCCCAGTGGAACGGCCGGACGACGCCGCGGCGCTGCAGCGCACGCCAGTCGAGGGCCGCGAAGACGATGCAGAGGATCCGGCTGAGCCAGGTGAGGGCGGTCGAGATGCCGTTCGCCGGGTCCGCGGCGAGCGCGAGCTCGGCGCTCGTGACGCCGCCGTCGGGGGAGCTCACCGTCTCCGTCACGATCCCGTTCAGATAGTGGCCGAAGTCGACGAAGAGGAGCGGCAGCAGGCCGAGCAGGGGGACCAGCACGACGAGCCAGATCCAGGCGGTCTGCGGGCTCGTGCCAGGCGGTGCGGTGAGCTGCTGCTGCAGGTACGGGCTCTGCGCGTGATACGGCTGCTGCTGGTAGCCGGCCTGCCCGTAGTACTGCGGCTGCGCCGGGTAGCCGGCCTGCTGGCCCGGCTGATAGCCGGCCGGGGCGACCGGGCCGGCGGCGTAGACGGGCGCGTTCTGCGGCGCCGAGAGCTGATCCGTCCAGCGCATGCCGTCCCACCAGCGCTGCTGCGGGGAGCCTGCGGGATCCGGGTACCAGCCTGCGGGGATGCTCATGGCACGACCCTACCGAGCGTCGGCACGGCGCGGCGAGCACGCGTCGCTAGAATCTCCGGGTGACCCTGCCGCTCAGCCTCGTGCCTGCCAGCATTCCGAGCCCGCCGCCCGAGTGGCAGACGCCCATCAGCATCCCGCTCTGGCCCGGCACGGTCATCAACATCCACACCTACGCGCTCTGCATCCTCGTCGGCATCGTCATCGCGACGTGGCTGACGGAGGTCCGGCTCCGCAAGCGCGGCGTCGAGCCGTGGGCGGTCGTCGACATCCTCATCTTCGCGGTGCCGCTCGGCATCGTCGGCGCCCGCTTCTGGCATGTCGCGACGCATCCGACCGACTACTTCCCGTTCGACGAGACCCGGACGCTCCTGGACGCGATCGCGATCTGGGACGGCGGCGGGGCGATCTTCGGCGCGCTCCTCGGCGGCGCGCTCGGCGCCTGGATCGGCTGCCGCATCGCCGGCATCCGGTTCCTGACCTTCCTCGACGCCGTCGCGCCCGGGCTGCTCTTCGCGCAGGCGCTGGGCCGCCTCGGCAACTGGTTCAACCACGAGCTCTTCGGCCTCCCCACCACGCTGCCGTGGGGCCTGGAGATCTCGGCGGACAACCCGGCGTACCCGGTCGGCTTCCCGGAGGGCGTGCTCTTCCACCCGACGTTCCTCTACGAGATCATCTGGAACGTCATCGGCGCCGTCGCGATCCTGCTCCTCGAGCGACGGCTCCAGCTCCAGTGGGGGAAGGTCTTCGCGCTGTACCTCATCTGGTACGGCATCGGCCGCGCCTGGCTCGAGGCCATCCGCCTCGACCCGAGCGAGATCGTCCTCGGCCTGCGCATCAACGACTGGGGCGCCATCGCCGCGATCGTCCTCGGCCTCGTCATCCTCGTCGTGCAGTCGCGCCGGCACACCGGGCGCGAGTCGACCCCGTACCGACCGGGGCGCGGCTGGCGCGAGGGCGGTGCGGTAGACTCCAAGGAAACGTTCTCGGACGCCGACTTCGCTTCCACAGCCGCGAAGTAAGAACCGCCGCCACACGACCGATCACAAGTCGGTGCGACTCCGGGCGAATGTTCGTCCGGTCGATCTCCATGGGTCAGCGCCGCCCCATCCCCAGTTCACTCTCGTGAGGACGGTCTCCATGGCTCTCACCGCGTCGCCCTACCGGCGGTTCTCCGCCGCCCCTGAAGCGACGGGCCTCTACGACCCGCGCTTCGAGAAGGACGCCTGCGGTCTCGCCATGGTCGCCACGCTCCGCGGCACCGCGGGCCACGACATCATCGAGACGGCGCTGAACGCCCTCCGCAACCTGGAGCACCGCGGCGCGGTCGGCTCCGACGCGGGCACCGGCGACGGCGCCGGCATCATCACGCAGATCCCCGACGCGTTCCTGCGCGCCGTCGCCGGCTTCGCGCTGCCGAAGGAGGGCCGCTACGCCGTCGGCCTCGCGTTCCTCCCGAACGAGGAGGCGGAGCGCCGCGAGATCAAGGAGGGCATCGCGAAGCTCGCCGCCGAGGAGCAGCTCACGGTCCTCGGCTGGCGCGAGGTGCCGGTCGAGCCGGGCGCGCTCGGGAAGCTGGCCCGCGAGGCGATGCCGCATTTCGAGCAGCTCTTCGTCGCATCCATCCGGCCGGGGGACAAGGGCTCGACCGCTGGCGGCCTCGAGCTGGAGCGCCAGGCGTGGCGGCTGCGCAAGCGGGCCGAGCACGCCCTCGAGGTGTACTTCCCCTCGCTGTCCTCGCGCACCCTCGTCTACAAGGGCATGGTGACGACGCTCCAGCTGGAGCCGTTCTACCCGGACCTCTCCGACGAGCGCTTCGCCTCGAAGCTCGCGCTCGTGCACTCGCGCTACTCGACGAACACCTTCCCGTCGTGGCCGCTCGCGCAGCCCTTCCGCATGCTCGCGCACAACGGCGAGATCAACACCGTGCAGGGCAACCGGAACTGGATGCGGGCGCGCCAGTCGCAGCTCGAGTCCGAGGCGCTCGGCGACCTCGACCCGCTGTTCCCGATCAACGCCCCCGGCGCCTCCGACTCCGCGAGCCTCGACGAGGTCGTGGAGCTGCTCGTCCTGGCCGGGCGCTCGCTGCCCCACGCCATGATGATGTGCGTCCCCGAGGCGTACGAGAACCGCTCCGACGCCGATCTGGGCGCGGACCGGCGCGCGTTCTACGAGTACCACTCGATGCTCATGGAGCCGTGGGACGGCCCGGCCGCCCTCGTCTTCACGGACGGCACGCTCGTCGGCGGCACCCTCGATCGCAACGGCCTGCGGCCCAGCCGCTACCTCGTCACCGACGAGGGCCTCGTCGTGCTCGCGAGCGAGATCGGCGTGCACACGATCGACCCGTCGAAGGTCGTCCGCAAGGGCCGCCTGCGCCCCGGGAAGATGTTCCTCGTCGACACGGCGGCCGGCCGCATCATCGAGGACGACGAGATCAAGTCGGAGCTCGCCAACGCGGCGCCCTACGCCGAATGGCTCGCCGCGGAGCGCATCGCGCTCGCCGACCTGCCGGAGCGCGAGCACATCGTGCACACGCCGCTGTCCGTCGCGCGGCGCCAGCGCACCTTCGGCTACACGGAGGAGGAGGTCCGCATCCTCCTCACGCCGATGGCGAGGACCGGTGCGGAGCCGCTCGGCGCGATGGGCTCGGACACGCCGGTCGCCGTCCTGTCCGACCGCCCGCGTGCGCTGTTCGACTACTTCACGCAGCAGTTCGCCCAGGTGACGAACCCGCCGCTGGACTCGATCCGCGAGGAGGTCGTGACCTCGATGCGGTCTGGGCTCGGCCCGGAGCGGAACCTGCTGAGCGCCGGGCCGGCGCATGCGCGTCAGGTTTCCCTGACGTTCCCCGTCATCGACAACGACGAGCTCGCGAAGATCCAGCACATCGACGGCCGCAACGGCGTCCGTGCCGTCACCATCAAGGGCCTCTACGACGTCCTCGACGGCGAGCGCGGCATGCGGGACCGGCTCGCGGCCATGTGCGCGGAGGCGGAGCTCGCGATCGAGCGGGGCGCCGAGTTCATCGTCCTGTCCGACCGCGACTCCGACAAGGACGCGGCGCCGATCCCGTCGCTGCTCATGCTCTCCGCGGTGCACCATCACCTCATCCGGCGCGGCACGCGCATGCGCGCCGGGCTCATCGTCGAAGCGGGCGACGTCCGCGAGGTGCACCACGTCGCCCTGCTCATCGGCTACGGCGCCTCCGCCGTCAACCCGTACCTCGCGATGGAGACCGCGGAGGACCTCGTCCGCCGCGGCATGATCGAGGGCCTGACGCCGGAGAAGGCCGTCAAGAACCTCATCAAGGCGCTCGGGAAGGGCGTCCTGAAGATCATGTCGAAGATGGGCATCTCGACCGTCTCGTCCTACGCGGGCGCGCAGTGCTTCGAGGCCGTCGGCCTCTCGCAGGAGTTCGTCGACGAGTACTTCACCGGCACTCGCTCGATCCTCGGCGGCGTCGGGCTGAGCGTCATCGCCAGGGAGAACGCGCTCCGCCACGCGCACGCCTATCCGCACGACGCGGCGGCGACCGCGCACGAGCGCCTCGAGAACGGCGGCGAGTACCAGTGGCGCCGCGAGGGGCCGCCGCACCTCTTCAACCCGGAGACGGTGTTCCGCCTGCAGCACGCGACGCGGGAGCGCCGCTACGACGTGTTCCGCGACTACACGAAGGCGGTCGACGAGCAGGCCGAGCGCCTCATGACGCTCCGCGGCCTCTTCCGCATCCGCCGCGCCGACGCGACGCCCGTGCCGATCGACGAGGTCGAGCCGATCGAGTCGATCGTGAAGCGCTTCAACACGGGCGCGATGAGCTACGGCTCCATCTCCAAGGAGGCGCACGAGACGCTCGCGATCGCGATGAACCGACTCGGCGGCCGCTCGAACACGGGCGAGGGCGGCGAGGAGATCGAGCGCCTGCTCGACCCCGAGCGCCGCAGCGCGATCAAGCAGGTCGCATCCGGGCGCTTCGGCGTGACGTCGATGTACCTGACGCATGCGACGGACATCCAGATCAAGATGGCGCAGGGAGCGAAGCCCGGCGAGGGCGGGCAGCTGCCCGGCACGAAGGTCTACCCGTGGATCGCCCGCACCCGCGGAGGCACCGCCGGCGTCGGCCTCGTGAGCCCGCCGCCGCACCACGACATCTACTCGATCGAGGACCTCAAGCAGCTCATCTTCGACCTGAAGAGGGCCAACCCCAAGGCGCGCGTCCACGTGAAGCTCGTGAGCCAGTCCGGCATCGGCGCGGTCGCCGCCGGCGTCGCGAAGGCGAAGGCGGACGTCATCCTCGTCTCCGGCCACGACGGCGGGACGGGCGCGTCGCCGCTCAACTCGCTCAAGCACGCCGGCACCCCGTGGGAGATCGGCCTCGCCGAGGCGCAGCAGACGCTCATGATCAACGGCATGCGCGACCGCGTCGTCGTGCAGGTGGACGGTCAGATGAAGACGGGCCGCGACGTCATCGTCGCCGCGCTGCTCGGCGCCGAGGAGTACGGCTTCGCGACGGCGCCGCTCGTCGTGTCCGGCTGCATCCTCATGCGCGTGTGCCACCTCGACACCTGCCCCGTCGGCGTCGCCACGCAGAACCCGGAGCTGCGCGCGCGCTTCACCGGCAAGCCGGAGTTCGTCGAGACCTTCTTCGAGTACCTCGCGCAGGAGGTCCGCGAGCTGCTCGCGGAGCTCGGCTTCCGCACGCTCGACGAGGCGATCGGCCGGGCCGACCTGCTGGACGTCGACCGCGCGATCGAGCACTGGAAGGCGGAGGGCCTCGACCTCGCGCCGGTGTTCGCCGGCGGCGCGTTCGCGCCCGAGGAGCCGAGGACGAACCGCGTCGAGCAGGACCACGAGCTCGACGAGCACTTCGACCAGCAGCTCCTGAGCCTCGCCACAGCGGCGCTCGAGCGCCGCGAGCGGGTCGTCGTCGAGCTGCCCATCCGGAACACGGAGCGCGCGGTCGGCACGATGCTCGGCCACGAGGTCACCGTC
>JAGIAU010000010.1 GCA_017744755.1 Microbacteriaceae bacterium | reverse complement strand
CGCGCAGCTCGAGGACCCGATCCGATCGAACACCGTCGTCGGCCAGGTCGTCGTCGTCGGCGACCGCAAGCCCTTCGTCTCCGCGCTCATCACGCTCGACGAGGAGATGCTCCCCGTCTGGCTGCAGAACAACGGCGAGGACCCGCAGCTCACGCTCGCGCAGGCCGCGAAGAACCCGAAGGTGCTCGCCGAGATCCAGCGCGCCATCGACGCGGCCAACTCGAAGGTCTCCCGCGCCGAGTCGATCCGCAAGTTCGCGGTCCTGGACACGACGTGGACGGAGGCCTCCGGTCATCTCACGCCGAAGCTCTCGATCAAGCGCCACGTCATCACGAAGGACTTCGCCGACACGATCGAGTCCCTCTACGCCGGCGTCCCCGTCGACACGCACGCGACCGCTACCGCGACCCCCACCCGCGCCCGCTGAGGCCCTCACTCCCGGAGCGCCCTTCGACTCGCTGCGCTCGCTCAGGGAGCCAGGGCTGCTTGGTCCCCTGAGCGAGCGCAGCGAGTTGAAGGGTCGTCACCGCCCCCTCCGCCTGCGGCTGTACCCCGCCAGCAGGTCGATACGCCCGGCGATGAGCGCCTCCTTCTTCGCCCGCGACCATCCGTGGAGCTGACGCTCGAGCGCGTACGCCTCGGTCAACCTGTCGAACTCGTGCACCCAGACGAGCTCGACCGGCAGTCGTTTTCCCGTATAGACGGAGCCGAGCCCCGAATGGTGCGCTTCCATGCGCGGCGTGAGATCGCGTGTGCTGCCGACGTAGTAGGTCCCGTCGGCGCAACGCAGGATGTAGGTCGCGGCCATGTCGGGACGTTAGAACGAACGGCAGGGGCGCGTCGTTCGTTCTCCACAGTCCTGGACGGGAACGTGGCGTCGAAGCGAGTCGTTTGTGGAGGACCCCTTCGACTCGCTCCGCTCGCTCAGGGAACCAGGACATGCTGGCTCCCTGAACGAGCCGCAGGCGAGTCGAACTGGGTCCCTGAGCGAGCGCAGCGAGCCGAAGAGGCCTCGCGGCAACCGGCCCGAGGCCGGTGCTACTGCACGCGGTACCAGGTCTGGGCGCGGATCTCCCGCATGGCCTCGCGCTTGACCTCCGGCTCGAGGCCCTCGATGTAGAGGCGGCCGTCGAGATGGTCGGTCTCATGCTGCAGCATCTGCGCCATCAGCCCGTCGCCCTCGAGGACGACCGGCCGGCCGTCGAGGTCGACGCCCTCGACGCGCGCCCACGGGTGCCGCGGCCTCGGATAGCCGACCCCCGGGACCGACAGGCAGCCCTCCTCGGTGGGCTCCGGCTCGCCGCGCACCTCGACGAGGACGGGGTTCAGGACGTACCCGACCTCGCCGTCGACGTTGTAGGAGAACGCGCGGAGCGAGACCCCGATCTGGTTCGCCGCGACGCCCGCGCGACCGGGCAGGCGGACCGAGTCGAGGAGGTCCTCGACGAGGCCCGCGTTGCCGGGGGCGCCGATCCGCACCGGATCGCAGGCGCTGCGCAGCACCGGATCGCCGAAGAGGCGGATGTCGCGGGCCGTCACGCGACGGCGCCCTTCGACTCGCTCCGCTCGCTCAGGGGGCCGAAGGCAGTCACTCGTGCACGTGGTCCGGCAGGCCGTCGACGACGGACGCCGCGAGCTCGCGGATGGACTCCTGGGTGAACGGCTTGAGGGAGCCGAAGCTGATCGTCGCGCCGGTCGCGAGCAGCGGGTCGTACGGGATCCGCACGATATCGCGGACGCGGCTCGCGAAGTGCTCCTCGAGCTCGTCGAGGATGAGGAGGTCGGTCCCCTGCGTCGCCGTGTTGAGCGCGACGACGGCGTTCCGAGCGAGCTCCTCGTACCCGTTGTTCTCGAGCCAGGAGATCGTCTCCGAGGTGAGCCGGGCCTCATCGAGGCTCCCGCCGGAGACGACGACGAGCTGGTCGGCGCGGTCGAGCGTCGCCTTCATGACGGAGTGGATCATGCCCGTCCCGCAGTCCGTGAGCACGATCGAGTAGAACCGCTTCGCGAGATCGGCGACCGTGTCGTAGTCGTCGGCGTCGAACTCCTCCTGGAGGTTCGGGTTCGTGTCGGAGGCGAGCACGTCGAGGCGCGTCTCGTCGCGCGAGACGCGACGCTGGAAGTCGGAGAACGCCTCGATCTCGTGCGCGTGCGTCACGAGGTCGCGGACGGTCTCCTCCGTCGTCTTCGTGATGCGCTCGGCGAGCGTGCCGCGATCGGGGTTCGCGTCGATCGCGACGACGCGGTCCTCGCGGATGCTGGCGAGCGCCATGCCGAGCAGCATGGACACGGTCGTCTTGCCGACGCCGCCCTTGCGGGACAGCACGGCGACGTAGCGCGTCGGACCGTCGAGACGGCGGCCGATGCGCTGCTCGAGCGACTTGCGGGAGCGCACGGGCTTCGCGTCGCCCGGGTTGTAGGCCCGGAACGTCAGCTCGTACACGAGCCGCTGCCAGCCGCCCTCCGGCGGCTTCGGCTTCGCCTTGCCGCGGTGGCTCACGATCCGGTCGGACGTGAGCATGTCCGGCGTCTCCGGGCCCGTCACGACGAACGCGTCGGAGGCCAGGGTGATCGTCGTCGTCACGACCTGCTCGACCGGCTTGGCGAGCACGGGGTCGACGGGGACGTTCTCCAAGGCGATCGCGGCCTCGTCCGCCGGCGTCTCATGGACGGTCGGGGGCAGGTCGATCGTGATGATGGGGTCGGTCGTCTTGGGCGCGTCGGAATCCTTCAGGGATCCGTCACCAGCCTGCGAAGCCATCCAGCCACCTCCAGGTGATGCTCAGTGTAGCGATTTCGGGTTGTTCCGCCCCCGTCGGATCAGGCGATCTCGACGATGAGATCCCCTGCCTCGACACGGGCGGTATTCGATACTGCCAGACGACGGACGACCCCGCCGACCGGAGCGGTGATCGCGGCCTCCATCTTCATGGCCTCGATGACCGCGATCTGCTGCCCGGGCTCGACCGTCTGGCCGGTCTCGACCTTGACGGTGACGACGCCGGAGAACGGCGCCGGGACCTGCCCCGGAACGTTCTGATCCGCCTTCTCGGCGCTGCGCGTCTCGACCCGGATCGACTCGTCGCGGACCTGCACGGGACGCAGCTGGCCGTTGAGCGTGAGCATGACGGTGCGCATGCCCTTCTCGTCCGGGTCGCCGATCGCCTCGAGGCCCACGAAGAGCTGGACGCCCGGCGAGAGCGGGACGACGTGCTCGGTGTCGGCCTTGAGACCGTACAGGTAGTCGAGCGTGTCGAGGACGCTGAGGTCGCCGTACGTCCCCCGCCACTCCGTGAAGGTCCGGGTCGGGCCGGGGAAGAGCAGCCTGTTCAGCGCGAGGCGGCGCGTGGCCGGGTCGCCCGCGAGCGCCTGCTCCTCCTCCGCCGTCAGCGGCGTGATCTCGATGGAGCGCTCCCGACCGGCGAGCGCCTTCGTCCGGAACGGCTCGGGCCAGCCGCCGGGCGGGTCGCCGAGCTCGCCGGCGAGGAAGCCGATGACGCTGTCCGGGATGTCGTAGTCGCCGGGGTTCGCCTCGAAGTCGGCGGGGTCGGCGCCTGCGGCGACGAGGGCGAGGGCGAGGTCGCCGACCGCCTTCGAGCTCGGGGTGACCTTCGGCGGACGGCCGAGGATGCGGTTCGCCGCGGCGTAGGCGTCCTCGACGCGCTCGAAGTGCTCGCCCTGGCCGACCGCGATCGCCTGCTGGCGCAGGTTCGACAGCTGGCCGCCGGGGATCTCGTGCTCGTAGACGCGGCCGGTCGGCCCGGCGAGACCCGACTCGAAGGGCCGGTACGCGTGGCGCACGGCCTCCCAGTACGGCTCGAGATCGCCGACGGCGCGGAGGCTCAGGCCCGTGTCGCGATCGGTGTGCGCGAGGGCTGCGACGAGCGCGGACAGCGAGGGCTGCGAGGTCGTCCCCGCCATCGGGGCCGCAGCCGCGTCGACCGCGTCGGCGCCGGCCGCGGAGGCCGCGAGCAGTGTCGCGAGCTGGCCGCCCGCCGTGTCATGCGTGTGCACGTGGACGGGGAGGTCGAAGCGCTCGCGCAGCGCCGTGACGAGGCGCGAGGCCGCCTCGGGGCGCAGCAGGCCGGCCATGTCCTTGATGCCGAGGATGTGCGCGCCGGTGCCGACGATGCGCTCCGCGAGGCGGAGCCAGTAGTCGAGCGTGTACAGGTCCTCGTCGGGGTTCAGCAGGTCGCCCGTGTAGCTCATGGCGCCCTCCGCGACGGCGGTGCCGGTGGCGAGCACCGACTCGATCGCGGGCCGCATCTGCTCGACGTCGTTCAGGGCGTCGAACACGCGGAAGACGTCGACCCCGGTCGCGGCCGCCTCCTGGATGAAGGCGTCCGTCACGCGGGTCGGGTACGGCGTGTAGCCGACCGTGTTCCGCCCGCGGACGAGGGCCTGGATCGCGACGTTCGGCAGGGCCTCGCGGATGCGGGCGAGCCGCTCCCACGGGTCCTCGCCGAGGAAGCGCAGCGCGACGTCGTACGTCGCCCCGCCCCACGCCTCGATGGACAGCAGCTGCGGCGTGAGCCGCGCGACCGCCGGCAGCGCGGCGACGAGGTCGGCGGTGCGCACGCGGGTCGCGAGCAGTGACTGATGGGCGTCGCGGAACGTCGTGTCCGTGACGGCGAGCGCCGTCTGCGCGCGGAGCGCCGCGGCGAAGCCCTGCGGCCCGAGCTCCTGGAGGCGCTGCCGCGACCCGGCGGGCGGCGGCGCGGCGAGATCGAGCTCCGGCAGCTTCTCGGCGGGGCGGACGAGACCGGCGCCGGCGCCGTGCGGCTGGTTCACGGTGACCTCGGCGAGCCACTGCAGCAGCCGGCTCGCGCGGTCCTGCGACTGGCGGGCGCCGAGCAGGTACGGCCGCTCCTCGATGAACGCGGTCGACAGGTCGCCGGCGAGGAACGCCGGGTCGTCGAGCACCGCCTGCAGGAACGGGATGTTCGTCGCCACCCCGCGGAGGCGGAACTCGGCGAGCGCGCGCCGGGTGCGCGCCACGGCGACGTCCCAGCTGCGGCCGCGGGCGATGAGCTTCACGAGCATCGAGTCGAAGAACGGGCTGACCTGCACCCCCGCGGCGACGGTGCCGCCGTCGAGGCGGATGCCCGCCCCGCCCGGCGAGCGGTACGTCGTGATGCGGCCCGTGTCGGGACGGAAGTCCTGCGCCGGGTCCTCGGTGGTGATGCGGCACTGGATGGCGACGCCGCGCACCGCGACCGCGTCCTGGTGCAGCCCCAGGTCGGCGAGCGACTCGCCCGCCGCGATGCGCAGCTGCGCGACGACGAGGTCGACGTCGGTGACCTCCTCGGTCACCGTGTGCTCGACCTGGATGCGCGGGTTCATCTCGATGAAGACGTGCTCGCCGGCGCGCTCGCCCGCCGTGTCGAGGAGGAACTCGACCGTGCCGGCGTTCACGTAGCCGATCGACTTCGCGAAGGCGATCGCGTCGCGGTGCAGCGCCGCGCGGATGTCCGGGGCCAGGTCCGGCGCCGGGGCGATCTCGACGACCTTCTGATGGCGGCGCTGCACCGAGCAGTCGCGTTCGAAGAGGTGGATCGTCTCGCCGCTCGCGTCGGCGAGGATCTGCACCTCGATGTGCCGCGGCCGCAGGACGGCCTGCTCGATGAACATGCGGGCGTCGCCGAACGCGGTCTGCGCCTCGCGCATCGCCGCCTCCAGCGCCGCCGGGAGGTCCTCGCGGCGCTCGACCCGGCGCATGCCGCGCCCGCCGCCGCCGGCGACCGCCTTCGCGAAGACCGGGAAGCCGATCTCGTCGGCACCCGCGATGAGCGCCTGGACGTCGTCGGTCGCGTCGGTGGAGCGCAGCACGGGGACGCCCGCGGCGATCGCATGCTCCTTCGCCGTCACCTTGTCGCCGGCCATCTCGAGGACGTCCGCCCCCGGCCCGACGAAGGCGATGCCGTGCTCGGCGGCCGCGCGCGCGAGCTCCGGGTTCTCCGAGAGGAAGCCGTAGCCCGGGTAGATGGCGTCCGCGCCGGACTCGAGCGCGACGCGGATGATCTCGTCGACGTCGAGGTATGCACGGACCGGGTGGCCCCGCTCGCCGATCACGTAGGCCTCGTCCGCCTTCTGCCGGTGGATCGAGCCGCGATCCTCCCAGGGGTAGACGGCGACCGTCCGGATGCCCAGCTCATAGCAGGCACGGAATGCGCGGACGGCGATCTCGCCGCGGTTGGCTACGAGCACCTTGGAGAACACGTGGCTCCTCGTCGTGGGTGGGCGAGTCAGTCAGGATGGGTGCAGACGAGCCTAGTAGTGTCCTAGATCGTGCACGTGCTCAGCGTCAGCTCGCTCAAGGGGGGCGTAGGCAAGACGACGGTGACCCTCGGGCTCGCGTCGGCGGCGTTCGCGCGCGGCATCCGCGTGCTGGTCGTCGATCTCGACCCCCAGGCGGACGCCACGACCGGCCTCAGCGTCGACACGGCGAACCGGACGAACATCGCCGACGTCCTCGCGAACCCGAAGGAGAAGTCGGTCCGGAGCGCGATCGCCGCGAGCGGCTGGACCCGCGCGCACAGCGGCGTCGTCGACGTCCTGATCGGCTCGCCGCTCGCCACGAACTTCGACGGTCCGCACCCGACCGTCCGCGACATCTGGAAGCTCGAGGAGGCGCTCGCCACCATCGAGTCCGACTACGATCTCGTCCTCATCGACACGGCGCCGTCGCTGAACGCGCTCACGCGCACCGCCTGGGTCGCCTCGGATCGCGTCGCGATCGTGACCGAGCCGGCGCTCTTCTCCGTCGCGGCCGCCGACCGCGCGCTCCGCGCGATCGAGGAGATCCGCCGGGGCCTCTCCCCCCGCCTCCAGCCGCTCGGCATCATCGTGAACCGGTGGCGCGAGCAGTCCGCCGAGCACCAGTTCCGGCTCCAGGAGATGAAGGAGATGTTCGGCCCGCTCGTGCTGTCGCCGTCGCTCCCGGAGCGCACCGCCCTGCAGCAGGCGCAGGGCGCCGCGAAGCCCGTGCACCTCTGGCCGGGCGACAACGCGATCGAGACGGCGAAGCTCTTCGACGCGCTCCTGGACCGCGTCGTGTCCTCCGCGCGCCAGGCGCAGAACCCGATCGACGGCGCGTAGCCGCGTCTCCTCGCTCACGCCGGCTGCTGGGCGCTCGTTCCGGTGTTCCGGCGCCCCGAACGCACCGGACCCCGGGATCCGGCTGAGCGGAACGCGCTCGGGCGCGTTCCGCTCAGGAGGCGGCGCGGGCCGCGCGACGGCGCGCGAGCTCGTCGACCGGGTCGTCGGCGCGCAGGGAGTCGAGGCCGACGAGGCTCGTCTCGACCTCGCGGAGCACGCGGCCGACGGCGATGCCGAAGACGCCCTGACCGCGGTGCACGAGGTCGATGACCTCGTCGTCCGAGGTGCACAGGTAGACGGAGGCGCCGTCGCTCATGAGCGTGATCTGCGCGAGGTCGTTGATGCCGAGCTCGCGGAGCTGGTCGACGGCCGCGCGGATCTGCTGCAGCGAGACGCCCGCGTCGAGCAGGCTCTTCACGATGCGGAGCACGAGGATGTCCTGGTAGCCGTAGAGGCGCTGGGACCCCGAGCCGGAGGCGCCGCGGACGGTCGGCTCGACGAGCCCCGTGCGCGCCCAGTAGTCGAGCTGGCGGTAGGTGATGCTCGCGACGCGCGCGGCCTCGACGCCGCGGTAGCCGACGTTCTCGTCGATCGCGGGGAGCCCGTCGGTGAACAGCATGGGGGCCGGCTGCTCGATGTCGCTCATCAGACCCTCAACTCTCACTTGAACCTTGGAACACCTGCAACGCTAGCCCCTGGGGTGCGTCGGGCGATGGACCGACTCGCGGCGTGTCGTCCCGTCCCCTTCGACGGTACACCGCACCGGTGACGACGCGCCCGGGACGACGCTACCTGTCGAGGCGCTCGATGGCGCTGCGGATGAGCGAGGCGCGGACCGTCTCGAGACGGGACGCGATCTCACGGCTCATCTCGGCGGCGCGAGCGCGCGAGCCGGAGCCGGGACGACGGCGCACCGCCTCCACGGCGCTGTCGATGAGCCCGACCTCGCGCTCGGCCGCCTGGCGGAATCCGCGCAGGTGCCGGGGCTCGAGCCCGACGCGCTGCAGCTCGACGAGCGCGCGCAGCAGCGCGACCGCATCGTCGCCGTACGAGTCGGCGGCGGGCAGCAGCGAATGCGCGACGGCGTCGGCGAGCAGCGGCGCCGTCGCGCCCGTCTCCCGGAGCAGATCGGCCCGGGTCAGGCGGCGCTCGGTGTCGAGCATGGAGCCGTTGATGCGGGCCGGGGCGGCCAGCTTCTCGATGCGACCGGAGTCGAAGTCCTCCAGCTGCACGCGGATGACCTTGAGCGGCAGGTAGTGGTCGCGCTGCATCGTCAGCACGAAACGCAGCCGCTCGATGTCCGCATGGGAGAACTTGCGGTAGCCGGACTCGGTGCGCGCCGGGGCGACCAGGCGCTCGGCCTCGAGGAAGCGGAGCTTCGACGGGGACAGATCGGGGAACTCGGGGGTGAGCTTCGCGAGCACCTGCCCGATCGAGAAGAGCGTCGGCGCAGCGCTACGGGCCTGCGCGGCCCTTGCCGCCGCCATCAGCCAGCGTTCCCGGTCGCGTCGTGACCGAGGTCGGTGCGGGAGGCGTAGAAGGTCAGGCGGAACTTGCCGATCTGCACGTCGACCCCGTCCGCGAGCTCCGCGGAGTCGACCAGCTGCCCCCCGACATAGGTGCCGTTGAGAGAGCCGAGGTCGCGCACGGTGAACACGGTACCGCTCCTGCGGAACTCCGCGTGCCGGCGGGACACCGTGACATCGTCGAGGAACACCTCGGCGTCCGGGTGGCGGCCGGCGAGCGCGACGTCGCCGTCGAGGAGGAAGCGGGAGCCGGCGCCGGGACCGCGCTGCACGACGAGGATGCCGCTGCCGGACGGAAGGGCCGCGATCGCCTCCGTCGCCTCGGCGCCGAGGTCGACCCCGTGCGCGGCGAGCTGCGCGGCGAACTCCTCGCCGTAGCGGGCGGTGCTGTCGTCGCGACGCGGCGCCCCGGCCGCGGCTGCGTCATCGGTCATGCCGCCCCTCCTCGTCCAGCCACGGTAACAGATGGGGCGGACCGCGGAAACGGCGATGTCCCACCTCGGGATTACGCTGAACGCCATGACCCCCCTCCTGCTCGCCGCCATCGTCGCCGGCGTCGTCTCCGCGTTCTGCTGGATCGCATCGCTCGTCTCGCGCGACTACTCATGGGTCGACCGCATCTGGTCGATCGTGCCGGTGGTCTACGTGTGGATCTTCGCGGCCGGCACCGGATTCGCGGACCCGCGGCTCGGCCTGCTCGCCGTGCTCGTGACGGCCTGGGGCGCGAGGCTCACCTTCAACTTCGCGCGCAAAGGCGGGTACTCGGGCGTCGAGGACTACCGCTGGCCGATCCTCCGGGCGAGGATGCCCGGCTGGGCCTGGCAGCTCTTCAACCTCTTCTTCATCGTGCTCTTCCAGAACGCGGTCATCTTCGCGATCACGCTGCCGGCCTGGACCGCTTACGAGCACTCGGTCGTCTCCGACGCCCCGACGCCGTTCGGCGTCCTCGACGTCGTGCTCGCCGTCGTGTTCCTCGGCCTGCTCGCCGGCGAGACGGTCGCCGACCGGCAGCAGTGGGACTTCCACCAGGCCAAGCACGCCGGCGGCCCCGGCTTCCAGCCGCGCTTCCTGCAGACCGGGCTGTGGCGCCTCAGCCGGCACCCGAACTACTTCTTCGAGCAGGCGCAGTGGTGGATCGTCTTCGGCTTCGGCGCCGTCGCGGCCGGGACCGTGCTCATCTGGACCGTCGCCGGCGCCGCGGTGCTCACGATCCTCTTCGTCGGCTCGACGATCTTCACGGAGTCCATCACCCGCTCGAAGTACCCGGAGTACTCGGAGTACCAGGCGAGGGTCTCGCCCGTCATCCCATGGCCGCCGCGGCGGGAGGCCACGGCCAAGTCGCACGCGTAGGGCCGCGCCCATGAGCGGCCCGTCGCATCCGGAGCGCACCGTCGACGTCCTCGCCTCCCGGGGACGCCGCGAATGGGGCCGATTCGCCGACCGGCCGCGCGTCGCCCGTCCCGCCGACGAGTTCGCCGGACCGCGCCGCGCCTTCCAGGACTGGCGTACGAAGGAGTGGGCGGGCTTCACGCTCATGCACCCCGAGGTGTACGGCTCCATGATCGTGCAGCAGGCGAAGTATCTCGCGAGCTCCGAGCTCTACCTCTGCGACGCCGAGACCCCCGACGCGCCCCAGGAGCACAGCGGGAGCACGTCCCCCGGGCGGCTGCGGCTGCCCGCCGACCTGCTGCACGGCGGCGAGGTGCGATTCGCCGACCCCGAGCGGGGATACCGCCTCGAGTACGGGTTCGATGAGGCCGCCGGGCACCACACCGTGTTCTTCGAGATCGCGGAGTCCGAGCGGGCGGCGGCGGTCTCCGGCGAGCTCGTGCTCCGGACCGCCGGGGCGTCGGGGCAGCTCGCCGTGAGCACGCCGCTCGCGCGCGGCGCGGCGATGTTCACCTACAAGCGCGCGTTCCCCGCCGCGGGCGCGGTGCGGATCGGCGAGCGCGAGCATGCGTTCGACCCTGCCAGGGATCTCGCGATCCTCGACGAGCACCGGACGCATCTGCCCTACCGGACCTCGTGGATCTGGGGCACCTTCGCCTCGATCGCGTCCGGCGGCGCGGTCGTCGGCGCGAACCTCTGCGAGCGCGACCAGATCGGCCCCGACGACGAGTCCTGCCTCTGGCTCGACGGCGCCGCCGAGCCGCTCGGCGGCGTCGTCTTCACCGCGACGTCGAACGATCCCCTCGCCCCCTGGGCCGTCGCCTCCGCCGACGGGCGGGTCGAGCTCATGTTCACTCCGGCGGGGCGCAAGGGCGTCGACCAGAACTTCGTCCTCGCCGCGATCGACTACACGCAGCTCTACGGCACCTACGCGGGCCTGCTGCGCGGGGCGAACGGCCCGGTCCCCGTGGAAGGCGTGCACGGGGTCGTCGAGCTCATGCGCATGCGCGCCTAGTTAGGCTGGAGCAATGCCCGAGAACACGCTCACGATGTACGGCGCCGCCTGGTGCAGCGACTGCCGCCGGTCCAAGCGCGTCCTCGACGCCGCCGGCGTCGACTACGCGTACGTCGACCTCGAGGCCGCCCCGGAGGCCGCCGACATCGCGCGCGGCATCTCGGGCCGCACGAGCATCCCCGTCATCGTCTTCCCCGACGGCTCGCACGTCGTCGAGCCGAGCGACGACGATCTCCGAGAGCGGCTCGCCGCACTCGCCTGAGCCCGTCATGGCCATCGACGTCCTCTGCATCGGCGGCGCCGCGGTCGACGGATCGTTCCGCCTCACGGCGGCACCCGTCCTCGCGACGTCGAACCTCGCGACCGCGACGACCGGCTTCGGCGGCGTCGCGCGGAACGTCGCGGAGTCCCTCGCCCGCCTCGGCGCCCACGTGGGACTGCTCACCGCCGTCGGTGCCGACTCCGCCGGCTGGGAGCTCATCGACGAGCTGTCCGCCCTCGGCGCCGATGCGGGCCTCGTGCAGGTCGTCCCCGGCGAGGCGACCGCCCGCTACATCGCCGTGCTCGATCCGGCAGGCGAGCTCGTCATCGGCGTGAACGCGATGGACGTCATCGCACGACTGCGACCCGGGGACATCCTCGACGCGCCGCTCGACGACGCGCGATGGGTGTTCGCCGAGTGCAATCTCGCGGCCGAGACGCTCGCCGCAGTGATCGAGCGGCGCCGCAGCGGGGGCGCGTTCTCCCTCGCCATCGACGCCATCTCGGTGCCCAAGTCCGCGCGGCTGCCTGCCGATCTCGGCGGGATCGACCTCCTCTGCGGCAACGCCGATGAGGCGAACGCCATCCTCGGGACCTCGCACCCCGCGACCGTGGACGGCGCGGTCGCCCTCGCGCGCGGCCTCCAGGCGCGCGGCGCGGCGGCGGCCATGATCACGATCGGCTCGGCCGGCTGCGTCGTCGCCTCGGCCGGCGGCGCCTGGCACGTCGGCGCGGTGCCGGCGAGCATCCTCGACGTCACCGGCGCCGGCGACGCGCGGATCGCCGGGACGCTGTGGTCGCTGCTCTCGGGCAGGCCGCTCCGCGAGGCCGCCCGCATCGGCTCCCTCCTCGCATCCCTCACCGCGGAGTCCCCGCACACGATCGACCCGACGCTCACGCCCCAGCGCGTGGACGCCCTCCGCTCCCGCCTCGCCGAGGCGAAACTGACAGGACCGCTGCCATGAACCCGTCCTCCGGCCGCGCCGCTCGTACCGACCTCGTCGTCGACCCGGAGGTCGCCGCGGCGCTCGCCGGCGGTCGCGCCGTCGTCGCCCTCGAGTCGACGATCCTCACGCACGGCATGCCGTACCCGCAGAACCTGCAGATGGCCCGCCGCGTCGAGGCGATCATCCGCGAGGAGGGCGCGATCCCGGCGACGATCGCCGTCCTCGACGGCGAGATCCGCGTCGGCCTGCCGGACGAGGACCTCGAGCGGCTCTCCCAGGTCGCCGGCGCCCGGAAGCTGTCGCGCGCCGACATCGCGTTCGCGCTCGCCCAGGGGCTCACCGGCGGGACCACGGTCGCGGCCACGATGCTGCTGGCGCGGCTCGCCGGCATCGACGTCTTCGCGACAGGCGGCATCGGCGGCGTGCACGCCGGGGCGGAGACGACGTTCGACGAGTCGGCCGACCTCCCGGAGCTCGGCCGGACGGACGTCGTCGTCGTGTCGGCCGGGCCGAAGGCGATCCTCGACATCCCGAAGACGCTCGAGCGGCTCGAGACCCTCGGTGTGCCGGTCGTCGTCTACGACAGCGACGAGCTGCCCGCGTTCTGGTCGCGCGCCTCCGGCATCCCGGCGCCGCTGCGGCTCGACTCGCCCGCCGCGATCGCGCGTCTCGAGCTCGCCCGCCGCCGGCTGCACGGCGACGACCTCGGCGGCCTGCTCGTCGCGAACCCGGTGCCGGCGGAGGCGGAGATCCCTGCGGCGGAGATGGCAGGCTTCATCGCCGCGGCGCAGGCCGACGCCGAGGCCCTCGGGATCAGCGGGAAGGCGGTCACCCCCTACCTGCTGCAGCGGGAGCTCGAGCTCACGGACGGCCGCAGCCTCGTGACGAACATCGCCCTCGTGGAGCACAACGCCCGCCTCGCGGCCCGCATCGCCGCGGCGCTCGTCGCACTCCCCTGAACCCGATCACCG
Organism: Microbacteriaceae bacterium; assembly: GCA_017744755.1. Lineage (GTDB taxonomy): Bacteria > Actinomycetota > Actinomycetes > Actinomycetales > Microbacteriaceae > 73-13. Next base: position 6,695 of record JAGIAU010000010.1, on the reverse strand, counting down.
CCGCTCGCTCAGGGTGTTCTGCGTCTGCTCAGGGCGGAAATCGCCCTGAGCAGACGCAGAACACCCTGAGCCGGCAGGGGGTCAGGCGGGGATGGGCGGGCGGCGACGCATCGCCGCGAGGACGAGCGGGATCGCCGCCGCGGCGAGCACCGCGCACATGATGCCGAGGCCCTCGTAGCCCCAGAACGCGAGGAACACGCCCGCGAGCACCCCGCCGAGGCCCCCCGCGAGGCTCATCGCCGTGTCCGAGGCGCCCTGCGCGGCGACGACGACCTCCCGCGGGACGCTCCCGACGAGCGCCGCCGAGCCGGCGACCGTCGCCGCCGACCATCCGACGCCGAGCAGGATGAGACCCGCCGTCGTCAGGGCGGCATCCGTGCCGGAGAGCCCCGCGAGCAGCGCCGCCGCCAGAACGACGAGGAGCCCCGCCGCCGCGACCCAGGCCGCGCCGAGCCGGTCGGCGAGCAGGCCCATGACGGGCGACAGGGCGAACATGCCCGCGATGTGCAGGCTGATCGTCAGCCCGATGACCGTCACCTCGGCGCCGTGGTGCAGCAGATGCACGGGCGTCATCGACATGACGCCGACCATCGCGAAATGCGCGACCGTCATCGCGAGCAGCGCGCCGGAGGCGCGCGGGGAGGCGAGGATCGCCCGGACGCCGTCGCGGAAGCGCGTTCGCACCGCCGCCGTGCCCGGCCCGCCCTCCCGGGCGAGCAGCAGCGGATCCGGCCGCAGCCCGGTCCAGATGACGAGGAAGCCGAGGACCATCGCGACGGCCGAGATGACGAACACGCCGGTCAGGGCCGGGATCCCGACCGCCGCGGCGATCGACTCCCCCGGGGCGATGAGGTTCGGGCCGACGACGGAGCCGACCGTGCTCATCCAGACGATGAGCGAGAGGTCCCGGCCGCGATGCTGCGGCGCGCTGAGGTCGGTCGCGGCGAAGCGCGCCTGGAGGTTCACCGAGGTGCCGGCGCCGAGCAGGACGGAGGCGAGCAGCAGGAGCCAGAACTGCCGGGTCGCCGCCGCGAGGACGACGAGGCCCGCCCCCGCGAACGCCGCCGCGAGGCCGGCGGAGAGCGTGATGCGGCGGCCGCGCGCGACCGCGAGCCGGATGAGCAGCGCCGAGGCGAAGGCCGCGCCGAGCGTCACGCTCGTCGAGACCGAGCCCGCCCATGCCTCCGAGCCGGAGAGGTCGACGGCGAGCAGCGAGCCCACCGAGAAGGCCGAACCGGTGGCCAGTCCGCTGAACACCTGCGCGAGCGCGAGGAGGGCGAGCGTGCGGCGCTGCACGCGCTGAAGGTCCACGTGGACCCTGACGGACTCGAACCGCCGACATCCTCCGTGTAAAGGAGGCGCTCTACCAGCTGAGCTAAGAGTCCGCCGCACCCAGCCTAGGCGGCCAGCCGCGCGAGCGCCTCGCGATACGCGGCGAGGGGCCGCGCCTCGCCAGGAGCGTTCACGAACGCGGCGCGGATCGTCATCGAGCCGTCGACGACGAACGTCGCGCGCGTCGCGACGCCGCGCTCCTCGAGGAAGACGCCGTACGCCCGCGCGACCTCGCCGTGCGGCCAGAAGTCCGAGAGCAGCGGGAAGTCGAGGCCCTCCTGCTCGCCCCAGACGCGCAGCGCCGACTTCGGGTCGACGCTGATCCCGAGGAGCTGGACATGCGCGTCCTCGAAGAGCGAGATGTTGTCGCGCAGCTCGCAGTACTCCCCCGTGCAGGTCGCGGTGAACGCGGCGGGCACGAACACGAGGACGGCGGGCCTGCTCGCGACGACCTCGGAGAGCGTCACGGGCTCGCCGTGCGCGTTCACGAGGGTGAAGTCGGGGGCCGCGGCGCCGACGGCGAGCGGCGCGAGGTCTTCGAAAGCCATGTCGCCAGGGTAGTCCCGGACGCGCGCACCCTTCGGACGGGTGCTTGTCGAAGTCCTACTAGACTCGACGGGGCCCAAACCCGGGCCGTATTCCTCTCCTCCAGGGCCGCAACCCACTTGGCCCACCACCACGGAATCGAGGTCGCCGACGATGGCTGTGCACGATCAGGACCCCTACTCGGCCGGATACGTGGACCCGGATCCCGCGGAGACCTCCGAGTGGGTCGAGGCGCTCGACGGCGTCGTCGACGACAAGGGGCACGAGCGCGGCCGCGACATCATGCTCCACCTGCTCAAGCGGAGCAAGGACCTGCACCTCGGCGTGCCCATGGTCCCGACGACGGACTACCTGAACACGATCGCGCCGGAGGACGAGCCCGCCTTCCCCGGCGACGAGGAGGTCGAGCGCCGCTACCGCGCCTGGATCCGCTGGAACGCCGCCATGACGGTGCACCGCGCGCAGCGCCCCGGCATCGGCGTCGGCGGCCACATCTCGACGTACGCGTCGAGCGCGGCGCTGTACGAGGTCGGCCACAACTGGTTCTTCCGCGGCCCCGACCACCCGAACGGCGGCGACCAGGTCTTCTACCAGGGACATGCCTCTCCCGGCATGTACGCGCGCGCGTTCCTCGAGGGCCGTCTCTCGGAGCAGCAGCTCGACTCCTTCCGCCAGGAGAAGTCGCGCGCGCCCTTCGGCCTCAGCAGCTACCCGCACCCGCGGCTCATGCCCGACTTCTGGCAGTTCCCGACCGTCTCGATGGGCCTCGGTCCGATCAACGCGATCTGGCAGGCGCACTCGAACCGCTACCTCGCGAACCGCGGGCTCAAGCCGGAGGCCGCCGAGCAGCGCGTGTGGGCGTTCCTCGGGGACGGCGAGATGGACGAGGTCGAGTCGCGCGGCGCCCTGCAATGGGCGGCGAACGAGGGCCTCGACAACCTGACCTTCGTCATCAACGCGAACCTGCAGCGCCTCGACGGCCCGGTCCGCGGCAACGGCAAGATCATCCAGGAGCTCGAGTCGTTCTTCCGCGGCGCCGGCTGGAACGTCATCAAGGTCGTCTGGGGCCGCGAGTGGGACGCGCTCCTCGCGCAGGACCACGAGGGGGCGCTCCGCGATCTCATGAACCGCACGCCCGACGGCGACTACCAGACCTACAAGGCCGAGTCGGGCGCCTACGTCCGGGAGAACTTCTTCGGCCGCGATCCGCGGACGCTCGCCATGGTCGCCGACTACTCGGACGAGCAGATCTGGAACCTCAAGCGCGGCGGCCACGACTACCGGAAGGTCTACGCGGCGTTCAAGGCGGCGACGGAGCACAAGGGCCAGCCGACCGTCATCATCGCGAAGACGATCAAGGGCTACGGTCTCGGCCCGCACTTCGAGGGCCGCAACGCGACCCACCAGATGAAGAAGATGAAGCTGGAGGACCTCAAGGCCTTCCGCGACGTCATGCACATCCCGATCTCGGACGCGCAGCTCGAGGCGGACCCGTACCAGCCGCCGTTCTACCACCCCGGCCCGCAGGACGAGGCGATCCAGTACCTGCAGGAGCGCCGCCGCGAGCTCGGCGGGCACCTGCCGCAGCGCCGCACGACGCATGTCGCGATCTCGCAGCCGGAGGGGAAGCTGTACGACGTCGCCCGGCGCGGCTCCGGCAAGCAGGAGGTGGCGACGACGATGGCGTTCGCCCGCCTGCTGAAGGACCTGTTCAAGGCGGAGGGCTTCGGCGAGCGGATCGTGCCGATCATCCCGGACGAGGCCCGCACCTTCGGCATGGACTCGTACTTCCCGACGCAGAAGATCTACAACCCGCACGGCCAGACCTACACCTCGGTCGACCGCGACCTCCTGCTCGCCTACAAGGAGTCGCCGCAGGGCCAGATCGTGCACGTCGGCATCAACGAGGCGGGCGCGTTCGCGGCGTTCACCGCGGCCGGCACGCAGTACGCGACGAACGGCCAGCCGCTCATCCCGGTCTACGTCTTCTACTCGATGTTCGGCTTCCAGCGCACGGGCGACGCCATGTGGGCGGCGGCCGACCAGATGGCGCGCGGCTTCATCATCGGCGCGACCGCGGGCCGCACCACGCTGACCGGCGAGGGCCTGCAGCACGCCGACGGCCACTCTCCGGTGCTCGCCTCGACGAACCCGGCCGTCCTGTCCTACGACCCCGCCTACGCCTACGAGCTCGCGCACATCGTCCGCGCCGGCATCGAGCGGATGTACGGCGGCACGCATCCCGAGCCGAACGTCATGTACTACGTGACCGTCTACAACGAGCCGATCGTCCAGCCCGCCGAGCCGCAGGGCGTCGACGCGGAGGGCATCGTCCGCGGCATCCACCGCGTGGCCCCGGCCGCGGCGATGGAGCAGCCGCCTGCGGCGGGCGCCAAGCCCGCGCAGATCCTCGCCTCCGGCGTCGCGATCCCGTGGGCGCTCGAGGCGCAGGAGCTGTTGAAGGGCTACGGCGTCGCCGCCGACGTATGGTCGGTGACGAGCTGGACGGAGCTGCGCCGCGACGGCCTGCGCGCGGAGGAGCACAACCTGCTCCACCCGCTCGACGCGCCGCAGACGCCGTACCTGACCGCGAAGCTCGCGGACGCGCAGGGCCCGGTCGTCGGCGTCAGCGACTACTCGCACGCCGTCCCGGACCTCATCCGCCAGTTCGTGCCGGGCGACTACGCGACGCTCGGCGCCGACGACTTCGGCTTCTCGGACACCCGGGCGGCGGCGCGGCGCTACTTCTTCATCGACGGTCCCTCGATCGCCGTCCGCGTCCTGCGCTCCCTCGCCGCCCGCGGCGAGATCGAGGCGGGCGTCGTGGCGCAGGCGATCCAGGACCTCCGGCTGTTCGACGTGACGGCGGGGACGTCGGGCAACGCGGGCGGCGAATCCTGATCGCCGGTCACTGAGCGAGCGAAGCGAGACGAAGTGGCAGAACGCACCAAGGCGCAGACGCTCGCCTGGCTGCGCGCGCAGGCCGGCGAGTGGTCGACCGCGACGCTGAAGCGGCTCGACGAGACGCTGCCCTGGTACCGCGACATGCCGCCGGGTCGGCGCTCGAGCGTCGGTCTCGTCGCGCAGGCGGGCATCACGAGCTTCATCTCCTGGTTCGACGACCCGAAGGCGACGCAGTGGATCGCCGCCGACGTGTTCGGCGCGGCGCCGCGCGAGCTCCTGCGCTCCGTCTCCTTGACGCAGACGCTCCAGCTCATCAAGACCACGGTCGAGGTCATCGAGAGCCGCATCCCGAGCGGGAACGAGCCGTTGCGCGAGGCGTTCCTGCTGTACTCGCGCGAGATCGCGTTCGCCGCGGCACATGTCTACGCACGCGCCGCGGAGTCGCGCGGCCTGTGGGACGCACGCCTGGAGGCGCTCGTCGTCGACTCGATCCTGACGGGCGAGTACGACGCGGAGCTCCCCTCCCGCGTCGCGGCCCTCGGATGGAACGGGCACGGCGAGGTCGCGGTCCTCGTCGGCGTCGCCCCGCGACAGCTCGACGTCGATCACGTGCGGCGCACGGCGCGCCACCTCGCCGCCGACGTGCTCATCGGCGTGCAGGGCAATCGGCTCGTCGTCGTCATCGGTCGTGCGGATCCCGCCGGACCGGACCGCGACGAGAGCGCGCTCCTCCCTTTCCGCGACATCGCGGTCCAGCTCGAGCCGGCGTTCGGGGACGGGCATCTCGTGCTCGGCCCGGAGGTGCCGTCGCTCGTGGACGCGGCCCGATCCGCGCGCGCCGCGCTCGCCGGCTTCGCGGTCGCTCGCGCCTGGCGCGGCGCCACCCGGCCGGTGCTGGCGGACGACCTCCTCCCGGAGCGCGCGTTCGCCGGCGACTCGCTCGCCCGCCACGCGCTCATCGAGCGGATCTACGACCCGTTGAAGGCGCAGTCGACCGACCTGCTCCAGACGCTCTGGTCGTATCTCGACAACGGCCGCTCGCTCGAGGCGACGGCGCGCGAGCTGTTCGTGCACCCGAACACGGTGCGCTACCGGCTCAAGCGCATCGCCGAGACGATCGGCTGGGACGCGACAGGTCCGCGCGAGGCGCTCATCCTGCAGTCCGCGCTCATCGTCGGCGCGATCCAGCAGCCGGACGCCCAGCGCCGCCGCCGCCTCGCCCAGTAGTGGCTCCCTGAGCGCCCTTCGACTCGCTCCGCTCGCTCAGGAGCCGCGCCGCGAGTCGAACTGGCTCCCTGAGCGAGCGCAGCGAGTCGAAGGGTCACACCGCCTGCGCGAATCCCTCCGCCGCGGCCGCATCCGCGAGATGCTGCAGCTCCGCCGGGATGGAGCGCCCCTTCGCGAGCATCGAGGTCGCCCACAGCCGTCCGGCGCGATAGCTCGAGCGCACGAGCGGCCCGGCGAGGACGCCGAGGAAGCCGATCTCCTCCGCCTCCGCCTTCATCTCGACGAACTCCTCGGGCCGCACCCAGCGCTCGACCGGGTGGTGCCGCGACGAGGGCCGCAGGTACTGGGTGATCGTGACGATGTCGCAGCCCGCGTCGTGCAGGTCGCGGAGCGCCTGGGACACCTCGGCGCGTTCCTCCCCCATGCCGAGGATGAGGTTCGACTTCGTGATGAGGCCGGCCGCGCGGGCGGCGGTCAGCACGCCGAGCGAGCGCTCGTAGCGGAACGCGGGCCGGATCCGCTTGAAGATGCGCGGGACCGTCTCGACGTTGTGCGCGAGCACCTCGGGGCGCGAGTCGAAGACCTCGGCGAGCTGCGACGGGTCGCCGTTGAAGTCCGGGATGAGGTTCTCGACGCCCGTGCCGGGGTTCTGCCGGTGGATCTCACGCACCGTCTCGGCGTACAGC
>JAGIAU010000109.1 GCA_017744755.1 Microbacteriaceae bacterium | reverse complement strand
GAGACAGGGCTTCGCCCGAGATGGATGACGGCATGCGGGACACCAGGGTGCTCGGCATCTTCGCGCCCGCGACGATCGGCGCCGAGCTCGCCGACCTCATCCGCGACGCGGCGGAGTTCCACGAGGACGGGGCCGACGTCGTCGACCTCGACACGCTGACCGGCGGACCGTTCGCGGAGGCCGACGACGACACGATCGCCCTGCTCGTCCGCGGCCTCACCGAGATCGGCATCCCGACCGCGGTGACGACGACGCGGGCCGCCGTCGCCGCGAACGCCGTCGAGCACGGCGCCCGCTGGGTCATCGACCCGTCCGGGGGCACGGCCGACGCCGGCATGACCGCCGTGGCGCAGTCCTCCGCCGCCGGCTGGGTCATCGGCCCGTGGTCGACGCGCCGCGCCGACTGGTACGGGGGCGGCGACGAGGCGGACGCCTACACCGACGGGCTCGTGCGGAACATCGCCTGGCTGCTCGACGCCGGCATCCGCTCCGACCGGATCGTGCTGCACGTCGGCGCGGGCATCTCCGCCGAAGACCCGGAGCCTTGGCGGATGCTCAACCACCTCGATCGCGTCGCGGCGCTCGGCTATCCGCTGCTCATCGACGGCCGCGACGAGATCCTCGCCGCCATGTCCTCCGAGGACACCGCGGAGCGCCTCGGCGACGCGGCCGTCGGCCTCACGATCCTCGCCGCCGGCCGGCGCGCCTGGGGCATCCGGGTGCGCGAGGTGGGCCGCGTCGCCGGCGCGATGCAGCGGATCACGGCCCCGCGCCAACACGCCTGAGCCGGGACCTCCGGACCTCCCTCCGCGACCGCGGCATGCCAGTAGAATGGCGGCACGCGCCGAGCGGGGACCGGCGTCGAGAACGAATCGGAGGGGCCATGGGAGACGTGCTTTCGTTCCGTGTCGCACGAAAGGGCGGCTACGAGACGGCGGACGTCGATCGGGCCATCAGCGACATCCGCTCGCAGCTCGACGCGCTCGAGACCGACCGCTCCAAGGACTCCAAGACGATCGAGCGCCTGCAGCGCGAGCTCGAGGAGGCCCGCAGCGCCGTGCAGCGCGCCCGCTCGAAGCCGTCCTTCGCCGATCTCGGCTCCGCCTTCGAGCAGACCCTGCGACTCGCCGAGGAGCAGGCCGCGAAGATGATCCGCGAGGCCTCCGCCGAGTCGAAGGCGCTGCGCGACGGCGCCAAGGCCGAGGCCGAGGAGCTCCGCCGCTCGTCCACCACCGCCGCCGAGGCGCGCATCCAGGAGGCCGAGCAGAAGTCGGCCGAGACGATCAGCCGCGCCGAGCGCAAGGCCGCCGAGATCGAGAACCGCGCCGACGCGCTCCTCGTCGAGGCGAAGAACGCGGTCGACAGCGCCGAGTTCAAGGCCGGCTCCATCCGCGCCGATGCCGAGCGCTACGCCGCCGACGTCCGCACCCAGATCCACCAGGAGACCGAGGACGCGAAGGCGGAGGTCGCGCTGCTGCGCCAGATCGCCGAGCGCGACGCCCTCCGTGCGAAGAGCGAGATCAAGGTCCTCCAGGAGCAGGCCGAGCAGGACCGCATCGCCCTCCACGAGGAGGCGACCCGCCACGTCTCGCAGCGCACCGACGAGGCGGACCAGATGCTCGCCGACGTCACCGGCCGGGCGAACGCCCTGAACGCGGAGGCCGAGGAGCACCTCGCCCGCGCCAAGTCGGAGAGCGGTCGGCTGCTCTCCTCCGCCCGCGACCACGCGGCCGAGCTCCTGCAGCGAGCCCGCGGCCGCGCCGACCAGATCGCCGTCCGGACGAACGAGCACAGCGCGAAGATGCTCCGCGACGCCGAGATCCGCCTCGCCGTGCTCGAGGAGCAGCGCCGGGTCGTCGACGAGTACGTTCTGGAGCTCCGCGCGCTCTCGAGCGCCGACCAGCTCCTCGCCCTCGACGAGCCGCACGCGCAGCTGCAGCTCCTCGCCGCCGAGGACGCGGCGACGCAGGCCGAGGACGACGAGACCGAGACGCCGCAGCAGTAGCGCTTCGACTCGCCGCGCTCGCTCAGCGGGCCGGCTTGGCTCCCTGAGCGAGCGATGGCGAGTCGAGGGCGCGCCCCTCAGTTCGTCGGGAAGCCGAGGTTGATGCCGCCGTGGCTCGGGTCGAGCCAGCGGCTCGTGATCGCCTTCTCGTTCGTGAAGAATCGGAAGCCGTTCTCGCCGTACGCCTTCGCGTCGCCGAAGAGCGAGTCCTTCCAGCCGCCGAAGGAGTAGTACGCGACCGGCACGGGGATCGGCACGTTGATGCCGATCATGCCGACCGTGACCTCCTGCTGGAAGCGCCGCGCGGCACCGCCGTCGTTCGTGAAGATCGCGGTGCCGTTGCCGTAGGGCGAGGCGTTGATGAGGGCGACCCCCTCCTCATAGGAGTGCACGCGAACGACGGAGAGCACCGGGCCGAAGATCTCGTCGCGGTACACGGCGGACGTCGTCGGCACCTTGTCGATGAGGGTCGGTCCGAGCCAGAAGCCGTTCGCGTCGCCGTCGGGGTTCACCTCGCGGCCGTCCGTGACGACCGTCGCGCCGTCGGCGAGCGCGACGTCGATGTACGAGGCGACCTTGTCGCGGTGCTCGCGCGTGACGAGCGGGCCCATGTCGCAGTTCCGCCGGCCGTCGCCCGTGCGCAGCGTCGCGATGCGCTCCGCGATCTTCGCGACGAGGGCGTCCGCGACGGTGTCGACCACGACGAGGGCGGAGATCGCCATGCAGCGCTCCCCCGCCGAGCCGAAGCCCGCGTTGACGGCCGCGTCGGCGGCGAGGTCGAGGTCGGCGTCCGGGAGGACGAGCATGTGGTTCTTCGCGCCCCCGAGCGCCTGGACGCGCTTGCCGTTCGCCGCCGCGGTCGCGTAGATGTACCTCGCGATCGGCGTCGAGCCGACGAAGGAGATGGAGCGGACGTCCGGGTGCGCGAGCAGTCCGTCGACGGCGACCTTGTCGCCGTGCACGACGGTGAACGCGCCCGCCGGCAGCCCGGCCTCGGCGAGCAGCCCCGCGATCCAGTTGGCGGCCGAGGGGTCCTTCTCCGAGGGCTTCAGGACGACCGTGTTCCCCGTCGCGAGCGCGATCGGGAAGAACCACATCGGGACCATCGCCGGGAAGTTGAAGGGCGAGATGATGCCGACGACGCCGAGCGGCTCGCGGACCGAGTAGACGTCGATGCCGGTGGAGACGTTCTGCGAGAACTCGCCCTTGGTCACGTGCGGGAACGACAGCGCGAACTCGACGACCTCGAGGCCGCGCTGGATCTCGCCCGCGGCGTCGGAGAGCACCTTGCCGTGCTCGGAGGTGAGGATCTCGGCGAGCTCCGCCTTGCGCGCGTTCAGCAGCTCGCGGAAGTTGAAGAGGACCGCGAGGCGCTTCGTGATCGACTGGCCGCTCCACTCCGGGAAAGCGGCCTTCGCGCTCGCGACGGCGGCGTCGACCTCCTCGGCGCTCGCGAGCGGCACCCGCTTCGTCACCTGCCCGAGCGCCGGATCGTACACCGGCGCAGTACGGCCCGAAGCCCCCTCGACGGGCCTCCCGTCGATCCAGTGGCTGAGCGTGGTCGTGGCCGGAGCGTCGATGATCGTCACGCTCTCAGGGTACTCGCTCGCCCGGATCGCCGAGCGGGCGGAACGTCCTCTCAGCGGGCGGCGCGGATGATCGCGGCGATGCCGACGCCGACCGCCGTGGCGAACGGGACGCCGAAGATCAGGAGCGCGACGGGGTTCGGGCGGAACGCGAGGCGGCCGCCGCGGCGCACGTACGCGCCGACCGGGATCGACACGCCGCCGCCACCGCCGCCGGAGCCCGAGCCGGAGAAGCCGCCCGGCTCGTCGTCGGCCTTCGAGGTGCCGGAGCCCTCTCCCTCCCCCGCCCCGAAGCCGTAGACGACGAAGGCGACGGGCAGCAGCGGCTCCCCGGCCACCTCCGCGGTCTCGCCGTAGGCGAGCCGGACGCCGATCTGCGGGATGCGCTCCGCGACGCGTTCGAACAGGCTGGTCATGGCGGGCAGGCTACGCCCGCCGACCGGGAGCGCGCCAGGGCGCGGGACGCCGGCACGCCTCGGAGCGGTAGCCTGAGCGCATGAGCACGTTCGACTCCCTCCTGTCCGAGCAGATCGGCCACGAGTTCGCCGCCTCGCAGCAGTACATCGCGATCGCCGCGTGGTTCGACGACCACGAGATGCCGCAGCTCGCCGCGCACTTCTACCGCCAGGCGGTCGAGGAGCGCAATCACGCGATGATGCTCGTCCAGTACCGGCTCGACCGCGACATGAAGGTCACGATCCCGGGCATCCCCGAAGTGCGGAACGACTTCCCCGACCACGTGGAGCCGATCGCGATGGCCCTCGCGCAGGAGCAGCGCGTCTCCGAGCAGATCCAGGCGCTCTTCAAGGCGGCACGCGCCGAGGGCGACGGGCTCGGCGAGCAGGCGATGCTGTGGTTCCTCAAGGAGCAGGTCGAGGAGGTCGCCTCGATGCAGACGCTCCTCACGATCGCGCAGCGCACCGAGAACCTCTTCGACATCGAGAACTTCGTCGCCCGCGACATCGCCGCGCAGAAGACCGGCGCCGAGGCGGACGCCCCGGAGGCGGCCGGCGGCGCGCTCTAAGCCGCGCCGACCGGTCCCTCGTCGGAGTCCGGAGCCGACGCGGCTGCCGCTTCCGCGCGCCGCGCGCGCCGGTCGAGCACGACCGCGCGGACGCCGGCGACGACCGACGCCGCGATCGCGACGCCGGCGATGACGTAGGCGACGATGCGCGCGTTCGGATCGTTCGCCGCGAAATAGCCGCAGACCGTGATGAGGACGCCCCAGCCGAGCGCACCGGCCGCGTTCGCGGTCGCGAAGCGCCAGAAGCCCATGCCGGAGACGCCGGCGACCGGCGGGATGAGCACGCGCACCCACGGCATGTAGCGCGCGATCACGACGGACCACCAGCCGAAGAGCTCGTAGAACCGCTCCGTGCGCGTGACCATGCGCTGGATGAACGGACTCTTGCGTTTCGCCAGATACGGCCGCCCGACGCGTCTGCCGAGCCAGTAGCCGAACTGGTCGCCGCCGACGGCGGCGACCGCGACGCCGAGGGACAGCACCCAGATGTCGATCCCGGGGATCTGGGCCGAGGCGATGCCGGCCGCGAAGAGCAGCGTGTCCCCGGTCACGAACGGGATGAACAATCCCAGGAAGAGGGCGGTGCCGGCGAAGACGAGCCCCCAGACGACGAGATAGAAGATCACCGGCGAGGCGTGCACCAGCCACTCGCGGAACTCATCGGACATCGATCCACCCCCTGGGAAGGCTCACCTTACTACTCCGCTTGTCAAGGGGGTGCTCGATCGGAGGGGCGCGCCGTAGCCTCCTTCACGCGGCCCACGGACCATTCGGCTCGTGGGCCGCGCCAGCCCGACGAAGGAGGAGTCATGAGTCTTGGAGCCGGAATCGGCCTGTTCGTCATCGGCGCGATCCTCGCGTTCGCCGTCAACGTCCAGCTGGACTGGGTCGATCTGAGCGTCGTCGGCTACATCCTCATGGCCGCTGGCGTCGTCGGCATCGTGTTCGGCATCGTGTTCATCACGCGCCGGGCGCGCTCCGAGACGACGCAGCGCTCGGCGATCGACCCGGCCACGGGCGAGCGCGTCTCGCGCACCGTCAGCGACCACGACGCGCCGCTCCTCTGAGCGCCGGCATCGCTCCTGAGCCCGAGGGGGAAACGCGCCCGGGGCCTTACCGCCGCCTCGGGATGCGATGATTCGCGTATGCAGCGCGACGTCTCCGCCCGGATGGTCTTCGACTCCGCCGGCAGCGGCAATGCCGTGCTCGCCATCGCGGTCGCGGGCCTGCACGTCGGCACGGACGACGGGCCCGGTGCGGCGGCCGCCGTCGAGCGGCTCGTCGTCGAGCAGGACGGCCGCCCGCTCGACGTCCGGGAGCTCCCGGACGGGCACGGCGGGCGCCTGCACTGCTTCGACTGGAGCGCGGGCGAGGTGACCGTCGAGTACTCGGCCTCCGTCGTGGGCTCGCTGCCTGCCGCGCACCTGGACGCGCTCGACGAGATCCGCTACGTCCGACCGAGCCGCTACGCGGAGTCCGACAGGCTGCGGGCGACGGCGCTCGCGGAGTTCGGCGGGCTCGCCGAGTTCACGGGGCTCGGCGGCGCGGGCGCCGAGCTGCTCGTCGACGCCGTCGTCGCCTGGGTCCGCTCCCGCATCGACTACGTCCTCGGCTCGAGCATCGGCACGCACAGCGCCTTGGACACGCTCCTGGAGCGTCGCGGGGTGTGCCGCGACTTCGCGCATCTCACGGTCGCGCTGCTGCGCGCGCTCGACGTGCCCGCCCGCGTCGTGTCCGTGTACGCGCCCGGTCTCAGCCCGATGGACTTCCACGCCGTCGTCGAGGTCGCCGTGGGCGGCGCCTGGCACGTCGTCGACCCGACGGGCCTCGCCCCGCGCGGCGCCCTGCTGCGCATCGCGACGGGCCGCGACGCGGCCGACACGGCCTTCCTGACGACGCACGGCGCGAACGTCGGCTTCCGCTCGCTCGAGATCATGGCGACGGCCGACCACCTCCCCGTCGACGACGGCGCGGCGCTCGTCGTGCTCCACTAGCCGTCGCCTCGTCGCCTGCGCGCCGGGAGACGCCTCGCCCATAGCTGGCGGAGAACTCGCCGTCAAGCCCTGCACGTCCGGCGCCGTCGTCCCGCATCCTCGGAGCGAGAGGGTCGACGAGGCATCACGTGAGGAGACGAAGATGTCGATCTTGGAGGCACCCGCCCGAATCGCGTTCGAGGACCTGGAGGACACGGCGGCGATGGAGTCGCCGGCGCAGCCCGCCCCGATCGCGCCGCCAGCCCCGACGACAACGGCCGCCCCCATGCGGCAGCCCGGCTACATGCACGAGGGCTACTTCTACTCCGACTGAGCCGCCGCTACGGTGAAGGCGTGACCTCCGCACCCTCCGCACCGCCCCGCGTGCCGCCGCGATGGTTCGTGCGCACCGCCTGGGCCGTGCACCGAGCCGTCTACCGCATCACCGGCGGCCGCAAGGGGTTGAGCGCGCCGGAGCCCGGGAGCTACGGGATGCTCCGGCTGCGCACGACGGGGCGGCGCAGCGGCGCGGAGCGCGCCGCGATCCTCGCGTACTACGAGGAGGGCGAGCGGATCGTCCTGATCGCGATGAACGGCTGGGCCGAGGGGCACCCCGCCTGGTGGCTCAACCTGCAGGCCGAGCCGCACGCCGTCGTGGACCTGCCAGGGGGCGAGGAGCGCGCCGTCGTGGCCCGTGAGGCGCTCGGGGAGGAACGCACCCGGCTGTGGGACGGCTTCGCCGCCTACACCCGCGGACCCGGCCTCGGCGAGCACGCGGCGCGCCGCGAGACGCCCACCCCGGTCGTCGTGCTCGAGCCCGCTGCCGGCTGATCCGCCAGCTCCCGCTGGAGCGCGTCCATCGTCATCTACCGACGCGGCCGCGTCCGAGCGGTCACGGCCATCCGGTGCTCCGGGTCCAGTCGCTCCAGCACCGCCTGAGCGATGCCCCGGAGCTGCGCCTGCTGCTCCGGCTCTAGGGCGTCGAGGACGTAGCGGCGCACGTTCTCGACGTGCCCGGGCGTGGCGCGGATGACCTTCAACCGCCCCGCGCTCGTCAGCGCGACGTCCGTCGCACGGGCGTCGTCCGCGGTCGGAAGGCGGCGCACGAAGCCGCGTCGCTCCAGCCGAGTCACGACGTGGGACAGGCGCGGGAGGGTCGCGTTCGACATCGATGCCAGCGCGCTCATGCGGATCATGTGCCGCTCGTCGAGGGCGAGGAGCGAGAGGACGAAGAAGTCGAAGTGGGTGAGGTCCTCATCCCGCTGCAGCTGCGTGTCGAGCCGCTTGGGCAGCAGCTCGAGCATCGCGACCACGGGCACCCAGGTCTCCCGCTCCTCGGGCGTGAAGGATCGTGACCGGCTCATGCGCGTCAGCCTACGGGAATAGTTGCCGCGACAATCATGTTCTGCCGTTTGGTTGCCGCGACAAGCAACCGGCCGTCCGCCGGGCGGCGTCCACGAGCACAGAGAGCAGACACCGGTCATGACCACCATCACCATCTTCGGCAACGGCAGCATGGGCGGCGCGATCGCCGGCGTCCTCGCCCGCGGCGGCGCCTCCATCCAGCACATCGGCAGCGCCGACACCACTGCGACCGTCGAGGGCGACCTCGTCGTCCTCGCCGTGCCCTACGCCGCCCTCAGCGCGATCACCACGAGCTACGGCGCGCAGCTCGCCGGCAAGACCGTCGTGGACATCACGAACCCGCTGAACTTCGAGACCTTCGACGCCCTCGTGGTGCCCGACGGCTCCTCCGCGACCGCCGA
Organism: Microbacteriaceae bacterium; assembly: GCA_017744755.1. GTDB lineage: Bacteria > Actinomycetota > Actinomycetes > Actinomycetales > Microbacteriaceae > 73-13. Next base: position 1,554 of record JAGIAU010000109.1, on the reverse strand, counting down.
GCTCCAGAAGGCGCTGCCGGAGGCGAAGGTCCTCAAGGCCTTCAACACGAACTTCGCCGCGACCCTCGCCTCAGGCAGGGTCGGCGACGCCACGACGACGGTCCTCGTCGCGGGCGACGACACCGAGGCGAAGGCCGGGCTCGTCAGCGCGGTCCAGGCTGGCGGCCTGGCCGCGATCGACGCCGGCGGCCTCTCCCGCGCGCACGAGCTCGAGGCGCTCGGCTTCCTCCAGCTCACCCTCGCCGTCGCCGAGCAGGTGGGCTGGAACGCCGGCTTCGCCGTCATCCGCTAGGAGGCGCCGGAATGGGCGAGAAGCTCGCGGCGGACACCGCGATGGGCGCCGTCACCCTCAAGGTCGGAGACCTCGACGGCATGATCCGCTACTACGCGGAGGCGGTTCCCCTGCGGCTCCTCGCCCACGACGGTCCCACTGCGGTCCTCGGCCGGGGGACGACCCCGGTCGTCATCCTCGAGCACGCGCCCGAGCTGCGGCACGCTGCGGCCGGGTCCGCCGGGCTCTTCCACACCGCGATCCTGTTCGAGACCGAGGCGGCGCTGGCCGCCGCGGTCTACTCGGTCGCGACGCATGCACCGGGCACGTTCACGGGCAGCTCCGACCACCTCGTGTCGAAGGCGTTCTACTTCACCGACCCGGAGGGCAACGGCGTCGAGTTGTACTGGGACCGTGACCGCGCGCAATGGTCCTGGGTCCACGGGCAGGTCGAGATGGACACGATCTTCCTCGATCCGAACGCGTTCCTGCGGGAACACCTCACCGAGCGAGCCGTCGCGGAGCCGGCGATCGGCGGAGCGAAGGTCGGCCACGTCCACCTCTCCGTCGGCGACCTCGAGACCGCCCGGGCGTTCTACGTCGACCGGCTCGGCTTCGACGCCACCCTCGACTATCACGGCTCCGCGCTGTTCGTCTCGGCCGGCGGATACCACCACCACATGGCGATGAACGTCTGGAACAGCCGCGGCGCCGGACGCCGCCGACCCACGCTCGGACTCGGACAGGTCGACATCCGGGTCCCCGGCGCGGACGACCTCGGCGCCCTGGCCGAGCGCATGCGGCACTACCGGGTTCCGCTCGCCGACGACGGGACAGCCCTTGCATTCGAGGACCCCTGGGCGAACATCCTCCGCGTGACGGTCCCCGAGTGACGTCCCGCCGACGACGCAAGACCGCTTTGGTGGACCCGAGGGGATTCGAACCCCTGACCCCCTGCATGCCATGCAGGTGCGCTACCAGCTGCGCCACGGGCCCGTTAGGACTGTACGAGTTTACACGACCTCGGAGGGCTCGCCGACCGCCGGCTCCGGGAGGTCGACCGGGATGACGGGGCAGTCGCGCCACAGGCGCTCGAGGGCGTAGTAGATGCGCTCCTCCTCGTGGAAGACGTGCACGATGAGGTCGCCGAAGTCGAGGAGGATCCAGCGGCCCTCTCCAGCGCCCTCGCGGCGCAGGCGCTTCGTGCCGTGCGCGAGGAGGCGCTCCTCGACGGCGTCGGCGATCGCGTTCACCTGGCGCTCGTTCCGCCCCGAGACGAGGAG
>JAGIAU010000108.1 GCA_017744755.1 Microbacteriaceae bacterium | reverse complement strand
GCCAAACCCCGATCAATTCGGCGCGAAGGTCGCGTCGATCGTCCCGCCGCCGGGCACCTGGCACTGGCCCTCGCCGCCGCCGCTCATCCCGCTCGACGGGCGGATCACCGATCTCCGCGCCTTCGCCCGGGTCGGCGAGGCCGGCATCGACCTCGCCATGGTCGACTCGACGAACGCCGACGTCGCCGGCTTCACGCCGCCCGAGCGCGAGATCGGCCCCGTCATCGAGCGGGTCATGGCGAAGGCGCCACGGCGCGTCGTCGTCGCCTCCTTCTCCAGCCACGTGCACCGCGTGCAGCAGGTCCTCGACGCCGCCGCCGCGAACGGCCGCCAGGTCGCGCTCGTCGGGCGCTCCATGGTGCGGAACATGACGATCGCCGCGGAGCTCGGATACCTGAACGTGCCCGAGGGCGTTCTGATCGACCTCAAGCAGGCCGACGACGTGCCCGACTCGCGGATCGTCTACATGTCGACCGGCTCGCAGGGCGAGCCCATGGCGGTCCTCGCCCGAATGGCGAACCAGGAGCACCAGATCCAGGTCGGCGAGGGCGACACCGTCATCCTCGCCTCGAGCCTCATCCCCGGCAACGAGAACGCCGTCTACCGCGTCATCAACGGCCTCATGAAGCTCGGCGCGACCGTCGTGCACAAGGGCAACGCGAAGGTGCACGTCTCCGGCCACGCGAGCGCCGGCGAGATCCTCTACACGTACAACATCCTGAAGCCGCGCAACGTCATGCCCGTGCACGGCGAGGTCCGCCACCTCATCGCCAACGCCGAGCTCGCGATCCAGACCGGCGTCCCCCGCGAGCGCACCGTCATCGCCGAGAACGGCACCGTCGTCGACCTGCGCGACGGGGAGCTGCGCGTCGCGGGCCAGCTCGACCTCGGCTACGTCTACGTCGACGGCTCGAGCGTCGGCGAGATCACGGACGCCGACCTGAAGGATCGCCGGATCCTCGCCGAGGAGGGGTTCATCTCGATCTTCGTCGCCGTCGACCTGCAGACCGGCCGGGCGATCGTCGGCCCGGAGATCCAGGCGCGCGGCTTCGCGGAGGACGAGGAGGTCTTCGGCGACGTCGTCCCGAAGATCGTGAACGCCCTCCTCGAGGCCGGCCAGAACGGCGTCCGCGACGTGCACTCGTATCAGCAGGTCGTCCGCCGCACGGTCGGCCGCTGGGTCAACACGAAGCACCGTCGCCGGCCGATGATCGTCCCCGTCGTCATCGACGCGTAGGCGAGCAGGACACGCGGGTCCTTCGGCCCGCCCGGCTCCCTTCCGGCGCCCAGGTCGGGGGAGTAGCGTGTTGCACGCGCCGTCGCAGTTCGCCGGACGGCGCGCGAGACGGCATCCCACCCGTGAAGCCGAAGGACCGCAGATGCACGACCTGGCGAACATCGTCGACCACACGCTCCTCAAGCCGGAGGCGACCGCTGCGGATCTGCGCGCGCTCGTCGCGGAGGCGGACGAGCTCGGCACGTTCTCCGTGTGCGTCTCGCCGTCGAAGGTCGTCTACGTGCGCGAGGCGATCCCGGCCGAGAGCCGGCTCAAGGTCGCGGCCGTCGTCGGCTTCCCCTCGGGAGCGCATCGCTCCGAGGTGAAGGCGCTGGAGGCGCGGCTCGCCGTGGAGGACGGCGCCGACGAGATCGACATGGTCATCAAGCTGTCGGCGGCGCTCGCCGGCCGCACCGACCTCGTCGAGGAGGACATCCGCGCGGTGCGCGAGGCGATCCCGCGCGCGATCCTCAAGGTCATCATCGAGTCCGCGGCACTGACGGACGAGCAGATCGTCGCCGTCTGCCAGGCGGTGGAACGCGCCGACGCGGACTTCGTCAAGACGTCGACCGGCTATCACCCGGCGGGCGGCGCGAGCGTCCACGCCGTCGAGCTCATCCGCGCGACCGTCGGCGACCGTCTCGGCGTGAAGGCCTCCGGCGGCATCGGCACCCGATCCAAGGCGGAGGCGATGGTCGCCGCAGGCGCCGACCGCCTCGGACTCTCCGGCACCCGTGCCGTCCTGGAAGGCGCCCCGACCGCCGGCATCGCCGTCGTCGGCGCCTACTGAGCGCGTTCCGCCGCGCCGACCGCGCTCCCAGCAAGGGGGACACCCGGCTCCAATAGGGTGACCCCGTGCTGGTCTTCCGCCGCGTGATGCAGGTCCTCTGGCTCGTCGTGATCGCGGCGGGTGCCGCGGCGCTCGTCAAGATCGCCTTCTTCCCCGACGGGACGGCGCCCGTCGACCCCGCGCAGCCGGGCGGGCAGATCGTCGAGCCGCACTACACGGTCGGCCTCGGCACCGTGTCCAACGACATCGTGCTGTCCGGCACGGTCGCCGCCGACGAGGCCGTGCCGATCCCGGCGACCGTCTCCGGCGTCGTGTGGAACGTCTATGTCACGCAGGGCCAGTGGGTCGAGTACGGCACCGAGCTCATCCGCATCCGCGGCGACGTGCTGGACGACGCCGGCGTGCCGCAGACCGTCTGGCGCACCGTCACCGCCCCGGCGAGCGGCGTGCTCTCGAGCCTCACGGCGCTCGAGGACGCCTCCGTCGCCGCCGGCTCGCCCATCGGGCAGATCGCGCCGCCGACGTTCCACGTGACGGGCTCGATCCCGCCCGAGCAGCTCTATCAGCTCATCCAGCGGCCGACCGAGGCGACCGTGACCGTCAACGGCGGCCCCGCGCCGTTCCAGTGCACGAACTTCCAGATCCTCACCCCGCTCGCGGGGGAGACCGGCGGCGACGGCGGCCAGGGCGCCTCGGGCGGTCCGTCGCTGCGCTGCTCGGTCCCGGCCGATGTGACGGTCTTCGCGGGCTTGACCGCACAGGTCGTGATCCCCGGCGGCATCGCCGAGAACGTCGTCGTCGTGCCGACGACCGCGGTCCTCGGCCAGGCCGAGACGGGCGTCGTCACCGTCGTCCTGCCGGACGGCGGCACGGAGGAGCGCGCCGTCGAGCTCGGACTGAGCGACGGCGCCATGGTCGAGGTGAAGTCCGGGCTCGCCGAGGGCGAGACGATCCTGCAGTTCGTGCCCGGCGCGCCCTCGGCGCCCGGTGGCGGCGTCGTGGGGCCGGGGATCGTCGAGCCGGGCAAGCCGATCCCGCTCGACGGCGGCGGCGTCGTCGTGCTCGAGGACGGCAGCGTCATCGAGGGCGCAGTCCGCTAGTGGCTCTGCTCAGCCTCGAGGCGGTGACGCGCTCGGTCGTCCTCCCGGACGGGGACCGGCTCGACATCCTCCGCGGCATCGACCTCGCGGTCGACGCGGGCGACCACCTCAGCATCGTCGGCCGCTCCGGCTCAGGGAAGTCGACGCTGCTCAACCTCCTCGGCCTCCTCGACACCCCGACGAGCGGCCGCATCGTCTTCGACGGACGCCCGCTCGAGCGGCTCCGCGGCGGGCGGCGGGACCGGACGCGCGGCCGCGACATCGGCTTCGTCTTCCAGCAGTTCAATCTGCTCCCGGGCCGCACCGCTCTCGAGAACGCGATGACGCCGCTGCTCTATGGGCGCGGCCGGCAGTTCTGGCGCCGCGAGCGGATCGCGCGCGACATGCTCGAGCGGGTCGGCCTCGGACATCGGCTGCACTCCACGCCCGACCGGCTCTCCGGCGGCGAGCAGCAGCGTGTCGCGATCGCGCGGGCGCTCGTGCGCGGCCCCCGGCTCATCCTCGCCGACGAGCCGACCGGCGCCCTCGACGTCGACACGGGCGCGGCCGTCATGGCGCTGCTCGATGAGGTCGCGAACGCCTCCGACGCCGCCCTCATCACGATCACGCACGACCCGAACATCGCGGCGATGGCCCGGCGCCGCTACCGCCTCGACGGGGGCGTCCTGTCGCCGCTGGAGCTGCTCGCATGATCGGGGCGTTCATCGAGGCCTGGGCCGAGTTCCGCGTGCACAAGGCGCGCGTCCTGCTCAGCCTGCTCGGCGTCGCCATCGCGGTCGCGGCGCTCGCGAGCGTCGTCGGCGTCGGCGCGGTCGCGACGCAGGCGCAGACGGAGCAGCTCGAGCGCGGCGGCGGGCGCCCGGCCACGCTCGTGCTGCAGCCGCCGTGGAGCGCGGACGGTGCGCAGCTCGATCCGGCGAAGCTCGCGGGCGCGTTCGCCCAGGTCGTCGAGCGCTACTCGATCACCTACGCGGGCGGCGTCACGTGGGCGGACACCCGGCTGCAGTACCCCGACGGCGCCGAGAGCGTCACGCTCACCGCGGTCGACCCCGCGTACGGCGTCATGCACCGGATCCAGGTCGAGCACGGCGGGTGGTTCACGGAGCGGGACGCGCAGCGGATCGCGCCCGCGCTCGTCGTCAGCGACGCGATCTGGCAGCGGCTCGGCGCGCCGGACCTGCGCACGCATCCGACGGTGACGATGCTCGGGCGGCAGCCGACGACGGGCGTCATCGTCGGCGTGCTCCCGCCGGACCCCTACGGGCCGAACTTCCAGGCGTACATCCTGAACGCCGGCTACGCCGCCATCGCGCCGCCGCCCGGCTCGGGCATGGCCGCGACGCCGATGTACGAGTTCTGGGTGCCGCTCGACCTCGCCGACGCGCTGACCGAGCGGATCCGCGCCGATGTCGCCTCTGCGCTCGGGGACGGCTGGATGGTCGACGTCACGCGGCAGGACTACCTCGCCTGGGGCACGAGCGACCCGCTCGAGCCGATCCGCCTCATCCTGCTCATCATCGCGGGCGTCATCCTGCTGCTCGGTGCGCTCAGCCTTGTGAACATCGCCTTCGTCACGGTCAAGCAGCGGGTGCGGGAGATCGGGATCCGGCGGGCGTTCGGCGCGACCGCGGGGCGCGTGTTCCTCGCCGTGATGCTCGAATCGGTCGTCGCGACGCTGCTCGCGGGCGTCGTCGGCGTCGCGCTCGCGGTGATCCTCGTGCAGAACGAGTGGATCCGCTCGTACATCGCTCCCGGCCTGGAGGACGCCGTGCCGTTCCCGGCGGAGGCGGCGTTCATCGGTCTCGGGGCGGCCGTCGGCGTCGGCGCGCTCGCGGGGCTGCTGCCCGCGCTCGTTGCGGTCCGCGTGAAGGTCATCGACGCGATCCGCTACTGATCGAACGCCGTTTTCAGGTGTGCCGCGCGGTATTCAGGCGTAGCGGACGGTCGGAAGCGCTCTGGGCCTGAATACGCCCCGGAGCGCCTGAAAAGGGCGTGGAGGGTGTCGCTCCCGGGGGGCGGGCGACCTTCAAGTTACGGTCGAGACATGGCCACGGGCACGAGAACGCCATCCGCGCGCTCCGGCAGCGCCTCCTCGTCGCGCCCGCGTGCGGGCTCCGGCGGGGCCGCGGCGACGAAGCGCTACACCCCCGCCCAGTCGCGCGCCGTGCAGTCGAAGCCGTCGTCCCGCGGCGTGCAGGCGAAGGCCGCGCCCGAGCCCGACGAGCTCGGCCCGTTCGTCAAGGCGTGGATGGGACTCGCCCATGTCACGGGCGGCGCGTTCCGGCTGTTCGGCCGGGAGTCGCTCGCGAAGGAGGAGCGCCGCGACGGCGTCCCGTTCCTGCTCGTGCTGCTGGCGATCGCGGGCATCGTCGTCGAGTGGTTCCTCGCCTCGAACGAGGTCGCCGGCACGCTCTCCGACTGGACCTTCGGCCTGCTCGTCGGCCGGCTCGCCGCGGCGATGCCGATCGTGCTGCTCGTCTTCGCCGCCTGGCTCTTCCGCCACCCCTCGAGCGTCAACGACAACACCCGCATCGGCATCGGCACGGGCCTGCTGCTCGTCGCCCTCGCCGGCATGGTGCAGGTGATCTTCGGGCCCGCCGTGCCGAGCCAGGGCGTGCCCGCGCTCGCGGCCGCCGGCGGCATCCTCGGCTGGCTCGTCGTCTGGCCGTTCTCGCAGATCTCGGCGACATGGGCGGCGTTCGTGCTGCTCCTCGTCCTCGCGTTCCTCGCGGTCCTCATCATCACGAAGACGCCGCCGACGAAGATCGGCCGCCGCATCCGCGAGGGCTACGGCTGGCTCTTCGGCGAGCAGGGCCATGTGAAGGACGCCATCAACGAGGCGGTCGGCAGGGACCTCCCGGAGCTCGGCACGCTCGGCGACCTCGGCTTCGAGGCGGAGGAGGTCGAGGACGGCCTGCCCTGGTGGCGGCGGAACAAGCCGAGGCGGCAGGGCGAGGCCTTCGACACGCCGGTCGTCTCCGCGCAGGCGACCGCTGCGACCGAGGCGCTGCTCGACCTCTCCCCGGCCACCGAGGAGCTCCCGGTCATCGTCGACGCGGACCTCGCGGCGCTCGCGAACAAGGCGCCCGCCGCGGGCGTTCCTGGCCCCCTGAGCGAGCCGGCAGGGCGAGCCGAAGGGGCGGCGCCTGCGCTCGCGGACCCCTCGACGCCCTCCGGTCGCCCGGGGACCCAGGCGGACGCCCACCCCAAGGTCTACCGCCTTCCCGCCCCCTCGATGCTCTCGGCCGGGACGCCGCCCAAGGCGCGTTCCGCCGCGAACGACGAGGTCGTCGCCGCGATCACGGGCGTCCTCGAGCAGTTCAAGGTCAACGCGAAGGTCGTCGGCTTCACCCGCGGCCCGTCGGTGACCCGCTACGAGGTCGAGCTCGGCGCCGGCACCAAGGTCGAGGCCGTCACGGCGCTGTGGAAGAACATCTCCTACGCGGTCGCCTCCAACGAGGTGAACATCCTGAGCCCGATCCCCGGCAAGTCCGCCATCGGCGTCGAGATCCCGAACAAGGACCGCGAGATCGTCTCGCTCGGCGACGTGCTGCGCAGCTCCGCGGCGCAGAAGGCCGACCATCCGATGACGATCGGGCTCGGCAAGGACGTCGAGGGCGGCTTCGTCGTCGCGAACCTCGCGAAGATGCCCCATCTGCTCGTCGCCGGCTCGACCGGCGCCGGCAAGTCGTCCTTCATCAATTCGATGATCACGAGCATCCTCATGCGCGCGCGGCCGCAGGAGGTCCGGATGGTCCTCGTCGACCCGAAGCGCGTCGAGCTCGCCGCCTACGCGGGCGTCCCGCACCTCATCACGCCGATCATCACGAACCCGAAGAAGGCCGCCGAGGCCCTCGCCTGGGTCGTCAAGGAGATGGATCTGCGCTACGACGACCTCGCGTCGTTCGGCTTCCGGCACATCGACGACTTCAACCGGGCCGTCGTCGCCGGCGAGATCGAGCTTCCGGCCGGCAGCGAGCGCGTGCTCAAGCCCTACCCGTACCTGCTCGTCGTCGTCGACGAGCTCGCCGACCTCATGATGGTCGCGCCGCGCGACGTCGAGGACTCGATCGTCCGCATCACGCAGCTCGCCCGCGCGGCCGGCATTCACCTCGTGCTCGCGACGCAGCGCCCGTCGGGAGGAACAGCCCGTCCCCCTGGCCGATGAGTCGTTCTGCGCCCGGCTCGTCGAGGATGACCCGCGAGTCGGTCATCGAGGCGACGGCGAACGCGAGGCGCGACG
>JAGIAU010000107.1 GCA_017744755.1 Microbacteriaceae bacterium | reverse complement strand
CCTCTCCTCCGACTACGTGCCGGCGAGCCCGCTGCAGGCCGTTTTCCTGCTGTGGGGTCAGGGCCGCATCGACCTGCCGCTCGGCGCCAGGCTCGTCTCGACGAACCCCGCCGCCGCCGTCGGCCTCGACGACCGCGGCCGGCTGGCCCCGGGCCTGCGCGCCGACCTCGTCCGCGTCCGCCCGCACCTCGACGCGCCGAGCGCGCAGCACCCGACGGGCGCGCCCGTCCCCGTCGTCCGCGGCGTGTGGCGCGAGGGGAGCCGGGTGGCGTGAACGCGCTCGCGACGTCGCAGGCGGTCGCCGGGGTCGTGCCGGACGCGGGCGCGTTCGTCGCCGTCGTCGGCGCGAGCGGGGCCGGCAAGGACGCCGTCATGCAGTGGGCGGCCACGGCGCTGGCGGACGAGTCGGCGGTCCGCTTCATCCGCCGCGCCGTCACCCGTCCTGCCGGGCCGGGCGAGGACCACCTCCCGCACACGGAGGCGGAGTTCGACGCGGCGCTCGCGGCGGGCGCCTTCGCCGCGCACTGGCCTGCGAACGGGCTCCGCTACGGCATCCCGCTCGATGTCGACGAGCTCATCGCGGCCGGCACGACGGTCGTCGCGAACTGCTCCCGGACCGCCCTCCCGGCGCTCGCCGCGCGCTTCCCGGGCCTCCTCCGCGTCGTCCGCGTCAGCGTCTCCCCGGAGACCCGCGCGGCCCGGCTCGCGCTCCGTGGCCGGGAGAACGCCGTCGAGCAGGCGGTCCGCCTCGCGCGCACGGACCCGGCCCCCGGCTTCCCGGTCGACCTGGAGCTCGGCAACGACGGTCCGATCGCGGAGGCCGGCGAGGCGCTCGCCGTCTTCCTCAGCGCGCTCCGCGCGGCGCGGAGCGCATAGCAGGCGGCTCCGTCTCCGGCAGCGGCGGGTTGCGCGCCCCCGGTCCTGCGGAGGAACGAACGTGCTCGCGCGGCCCACTGCGCACGGCGGGCCCGCCCCGATGCCGAGTATTCGCATGCCGGACACCCGGCAAGACGCCAGTCGTTTCCCGCCGGTTCACCCGAGGTGCCGACCATCACCGTGTCCAACATCACCCGGCTCCGGCCGGATCCGTTTCAGGAAGGCATTTCCAATGCGCTTTGGTATGAAGGCTCTCGCGGGCGCCGCAGCGGGCGTCGCGCTCGTCGCGTCGCTCGCCGGCTGCGCGTCCACCCCGGCCGCCACCACCCCCGCCGAGACCGACGGCGGCACCGCTCCCGTCGCGGCCGAGGGCACCTACGCCTCGGGCGACGAGGGCACCCTGATCTTCGCGACGCTCCCCGACCACGAGGGCGCCGACCAGGACGCCCAGCCGATCGCCGACTGGATCGCCGCGATCACCGGCAAGCAGGTCGAGTTCTTCGAGGCGACCGACTACTCGGCCGTCATCCAGGGCCTCGCCGCCGACAAGATCGACATCGCGCAGATCTCCGGCTTCACGTACTACCAGTCGAAGAACGCCGGCGCGGACATCTCGCCGATCGGCGCGCAGATCACCAAGGACGGCGCGGAGCCCGGCTACTTCTCGGTCGCCCTCGCGAACCCGGCCTCCTCGGCGAAGTCGCTCGAGGACTTCGCGGGCCAGAAGGTCTGCTTCGTGAACCCCGAGTCGACCTCCGGCTTCCTCGTCCCGAACTCGCAGCTCCTCGCCGCCGGCGTGACGATCCCCGAGGCCGACCAGGTCTTCGGCGAGAAGCACCCGGCGACCGCGGCGCTCGTCGCCGAGGGCGCGCAGTGCCAGGTCGGCTTCGCGCAGGACATCGACGCCGACCCGCTGATCGCCTCGGGCGCGCTCGTCGAGATCGACCGCTTCCAGGTCCCGGCCGCCCCGATCGTGCTCCAGAACGGCCTCCCGCAGGACGTCAAGGACCAGCTCATCGCGGCGATCGCGGACAGCACGCAGGCGTCGCTCACCGACGCCGGCATCGAGCTGAACGACTTCCTCAAGGAGAGCTGGTTCGGCTTCGGCGCCGTCGACGACGCGTACTACGACACCATCACCGCCGTCTGCGAGCAGCTCCCGGACGTCGAGGCCTGCCAGGCCTGAGCCCGGCAGCCCGATAGCGGAAGACACACGGCCATGACGATCAGCGGCACCCCGGCAGTCCGGATCACGGAGCTCGGGAAGACCTATCCCGGCGCGACGAATCCGGCTCTGTCCGGGGTGTCGCTGACCGTCGGCACCGGCGAGATCGTCGTCCTGCTCGGCCTCTCCGGCTCGGGCAAGTCGACGCTCCTCCGCCACCTCAACGGCCTCGAGACGCCGACGAGCGGCAGCGTCGAGTCGCTCGGGACCGACGTCTCGACGGTCACCGGTCGTGGCCTGCGCGAGCTGCGCGGCCGGATCGGCTTCATCTTCCAGCAGTTCGAGCTCGTCGGCCCGCTGACGGTGCTGGAGAACGTGCTGACGGGGTCGCTGGCGACGCTCCGCGGCCCGCGTGTGGGCCTCTGGGCCTACCCGAGGGCGCTCCGCGAGAAGGCGCTCGGCCATCTCGACCGAGTCGGCCTGCTCGAGCGCGCGTATCAGCGTGCCGACAAGCTCTCCGGCGGGCAGCAGCAGCGCGTCGCCATCGCCCGCGCGCTCATGCAGGACCCCGAGCTGCTCCTCGCCGACGAGCCGGTCGCCTCGCTCGACCCCGAGTCGAGCAGCCAGGTCATGGGGCTCATCCGCGAGATCGCCGCGGAGCGCGACCTGACGGTCGTCTGCTCGCTGCACCAGGTCGATCTCGCGCTGGGCTGGGGCGATCGCATCATCGGCCTGCGCTCCGGCGAGGTCGTCCTCGACACCCCGACCGAGGGCCTGACGAAGGACCAGGTCATGGAGATCTACGGCCGTGTCGCCGTCTCCACGACCGAGCTCACCGCGATCGAGACGGAGCTCGCCGAGGTCCGCGACCAGCTCCTCTCCGAGGAGATGCGCAAGGCGGCGAGAGAGCGCAACGAGCAGGACTTCGCCGACGAGGGGCCGGCGTGACCGCCCTCGCCGAGCGGATCGCGCTGATCCGGCGGCCGCGGCCGCGGCCCGCGACGATCGTCTCCTACCTCGTCTTCGCGACGCTCGTCGTCGCCGGCATCTGGTCGATCATGGAGCTCTCGCCGACGAGCGTCTCCGACTGGGACAAGACCTGGGAGAACCTGAACCGCTACCTCACGTCGGCGACGCCGATGGTGTGGCCCGGCTTCACCTCCGACAAGGACGCGCTCGGGAACGTCGTCATCACCTTCGAAGGCTGGGATGCCGTCGGGACGTTCGTCGGCCACGTCTTCATCACCCTGGCGATCACGATCGCGGCGACGGCGTTCGCCGCGATCCTCTCCATCCCGGTCGCCTACGGCGCCGCGCGGAACACCACGCCGAACCAGGTCGTCTACGCGATCTGCCGGGCCATCGGCGTCGTCGCGCGGGCGGTCCCCGACGTCGCGATCATCGCGTTCCTCGCCTACCTCTGGTTCACCGGCGGCACCCTCGTCGCGATCATCGCGGTCGGCCTGCACTCGGTCGGCATGATCTCGAAGATGTACGCCGACGCGATCGAGCAGACCGACGAGGGCCCGCGGACGGCGGTCACGGCGGTCGGCGCGTCGAAGGCGCAGCAGTTCTGGTCCGGCATCGTCCCGCAGGCGCTGCCCGCCTGGATCGCCGTCGCCCTGCACCGTGCCGACATCAACCTCCGCGCCTCCGTCATCCTCGGCGTCGTCGGCGTCCCCGGCCTCGGCTACGACCTCTGGCAGGCGCTGCACACGACGGCCGGGATGCGGCGCTCGATCCCGCTCGTCCTCATCATCATCGCGCTCTGCATCCTGTTCGAGATCGTGTCCTCCGTCATCCGGGCCCGCCTCCTCGGCGTCGCCCCCACGGGGCGCGGGATCGGCGACACGGTCGTCCGCGGGGCGATGCACGCCTCCGCGAAGGCGGCGGACGCGCTCGCCAGGGCGACGGACGCGGTCGCGGAGCGGAACGCGCGCATCGAGGCGGCGATGCACCGCCCGTGGACGCGGGAGCGCCGGCAGACGACGACGTGGATCTGGGTCGGCGTCGCGATCGTCGCCGCGGCCTTCGTCTACGCGGCGGTCGGCGCGACGGGCGACTGGTGCCGCGTCATCGGCTTCCAGTGCCTCGCCTTCGACCCGACCGGGGACGTCGGCACGACGTGGGCGTTCCAGTGGATCGGCTGGCGCTTCGACCTCATCCACAACCCGGCGCTCGGCTTCTCCGTCTGGCCGCCGAACTTCGGCAGCCGCGACTGGGCGGACGTCCTCGGCGCAGTCCTCGTCACGGTCCAGGTCGCCTTCGCCGCGACGCTCATCGCCGCCGTCGTCTCCTTCGTCGTCGGCCCGCTCTCGGCCCGCAACGTGGCGCCGAACTCCGGCGTGCGCAGCGTGTTCCGCGGCATCGCCCTCATCCTCCGCGCCATCCCGGACCTCGTCATCGCGATCATCTTCATCATCGCGACCGGACTCGGCGCCCAGGCGGGCATGTGGGCGCTCGCCATCGGCGGCGTCGGCCTCATGGCGAAGCTCATCGGCGACTCCATGGAGGAGGTGCCGAACGGTCCCGAGCAGGCCATCTCGACGGTCGGCGGCACGCGCCTGCAGCGCTTCTTCTCCTCGACGGTCCCCCTCTCGGTGCCGTCGCTCGTGAGTCACACGATGTACATGCTCGAGCAGAACATCCGCTCCGCGACCCTGCTCGGCGTCGTCGGCGGCGGCGGCATCGGCTTCCTGCTCATCAACCAGATCGATGCGCGGCACTTCGATCAGGTCATCGCGTTCCTGCTCGTCATCATCGCGCTCGTCGTCGTCGTCGAGACGGTGTCGGTGCTCGTGCGCCGCGCCGTCCGGTAGGTTCGCGCCATGGCGGAGCTGGACGAGCGGTACGACCTCGCCATCGTCGGCGCGGGCATCGTCGGCCTCGGCCATGCGGCGGCGGCGCTCGAGCGCGGCAAGCGCGTCGTCGTCGTCGAGCGCGCGACCGGACTGACCGGCTCGACCGTCCGGAATTTCGGCCACCTCGGCTTCAGCGCCCACGCCGGCGAGGCGGGCGAGTACGCCGCGCGGGCGAGCACGATCTGGGCACGGCTGGCGGAGCGCGCCGGCTTCTGGCTCCGCAAGGACGGCACGCTCATCGTCGCGCGGGCGGCCGACGAGCTCGCCGTGCTCGATGAGGCGGGGGCACCGCTGCTGACGGCCGAGGAGGTGCTCGATCACGCGCCGTCCGCCGTCGGCGCCGTCGGCGGCGCGCTGCTCGCCGGCGACTTCCAGGTCGACCCGCGGGAGGCAGGGCCTGCGATCGCCGCCTGGCTCGCCTCGGAGGGCGTCGAGTTCCGCTGGCGCACCTCGGCGCTCGGTCACGCCGACGGCGTCCTGCACACCTCGCGCGGCGACATCCGGGCCGACGCCATCGTGTTCGCCCTCAACTTCGACGTCGACCAGCTCTTCCCGGCGGTGGCGGAGGCGCACGGCGTCGAGCGCTGCGGGCTCGACATGCTCCTCGCCGACGGCGTGGGCCTCCGGGTGCCGGTGCTGACCGGATCCTCGCTGCTGCGCTACAGCGCGTTCTCCTCGACGCCGTCCGCGGCCGCCATGCGCGCCCGCTACGAGCGCGACGACCCCGCGATCTTCGCCCGCGACGTGAATCAGATGTACACGGAGCGCCCCGACGGCACGCTGCTCGTCGGCGACACGCACACCGTCGGGACGCACGTGAAGCCGTTCCAGGACGAGGCGGCGTTCGAGCTGCTGCTGCGGCTGTCGCGCGAGCTCTTCGGCCGGGAGCTGCGCGTCCGCCAGCGCTGGCAGGGCGTCTACGCGAAGGCGCCGCAGGACTTCCTCCGCGTCGCGCCCGCCGAGCGCGTCCGGATCGTGTCCGTCACGACCGGGATCGGCATGACCACCGGGCTCGGCCTCGCCGAGTCCGTCATCGACGAGCTCTTCGGCTAGCCGTGGGTCGAGCAGGGCGCAGCCCGTATCGAGACCTCGAAAGGAACACATGATGAACGCACGCATCGAGACCGTCGTCCTCGACATGGCCGGTACGACCGTCGTGGACGACGGTCTCGTCGAGGAGGCCTTCGCCCGCGCATGGGACCGCGAGCGTGGCGAGGCGATGGGACTCGACGGCGTCGACCGCGAGGGCGCGCTGCAATGGGTCCGCGACACCATGGGCCAGTCGAAGATCGAGGTGTTCCGCCGCCTCCTCCCCGAGGACGATGCCCAGGCGCTCAACCGGGCGTTCGAGGCCGCCTACGACGAGCTCGTCGGGGAGGGCCGCTCGATCGCGATCGAGGGTGCCGAGGCGGCAATCCGCGCGCTCCGGGCGCAGGGGCGCAAGGTCGTCCTGACCACCGGCTTCGCGCGTCCGACGGCCGACGCGATCGTCGCATCGCTCGGCTGGATCGGCCTGCCCGATCTCGTGCTCACCCCCGCCGATGCGGGCCGCGGTCGTCCGCTCCCCGACCTGAACCTCATGGCGCTCATCCGCACGCAGGCGTCCTCCGTGCACGCGATCGCCGTCGTCGGCGACACCGCGACCGACATCGGCAGCGGCCTCGCCGCCGGCGCCGGCCTGGTCGTCGGCGTCCTCACGGGCGCGACCCCGCGCGAGGCGTTCGAGACCGCGGGCGCCCACCAGGTGCTCGGCTCCGTCGCCGAGCTGCCTGAGCTGCTGGAGCGGCTCGGCCGATGAGCACCATCGCGCCGACCGCCGCGCCGGGGACCGAGCTGCGGCTCGACCCGCCCGCGGAGGCCGTCGTGTTCATGGGTCCCGACCGCGCGCTCGAGCGGATCGCCGTGACGGAGCTCGTGCTCCGCGAGGGTGAGGCGCTCGTCGCCGTCGAGCTCGCGACCGTGTGCGGCTCCGACCTGCACACCGCCGCCGGGCACCGGAAGGTCGCCGTGCCGCAGGTGCTCGGCCACGAGCAGGTCGGTCGCGTCGTCGCACTCGGCCCGGGCCTCCCGGCGCTCGCGGTCGACGGCTCCGCCCTCGCGGTCGGGGACCGGATCGTCTGGGCGGTCACGATCGGCTGCGGCTCCTGCCGGATGTGCCTGCGCGGCCTGTCGAACAAGTGCGAGCACCTCGCCAAGTACGGCCACGAGCAGACCCGTCGCGGCTGGGAGCTGAACGGCGGCATCGCGACGCACGTCCACCTGCTCGCCCGCACCGCGATCGTCAAGGTCGGCGAGGAGCTCCCGGCCGAGGTGCTCGCGCCCGCGTCCTGCGCGACCGCGACGGTCGCCGCGGTCCTCGCCGCCGCCGAGCAGGTGCAGCCGATCGACGGCGAGGTCGTGGTCGTCTCCGGCTGCGGCATGCTGGGGCTCACCGCCGTCGCGATGGCGACGGAGGCCGGCGCACGCGTGGTCGCCCTCGACCCCTCGCCGGCCCGCCGGGCGCTCGCCTGGGACTTCGGCGCGGACGCCGTCGCCGCGCCCGCGGCGGAGACCGTCCGCGAGGCGGTCG
>JAGIAU010000106.1 GCA_017744755.1 Microbacteriaceae bacterium | reverse complement strand
CGGACATCGTCAAACCCGTGAAGCTGTTCGGATGACGACGGCGGTCGCATCCACTGAGCCCGCCGGCCTGTCGGCCGGGCGGGGATGTCCCGCGGCGCCTGCGCTCGTTCCTCGCGCAACAACGGCGCTCTCGGAACATCCCCGCCCGGCTCCTGTTCGCGTCAGTGTCTGGTCCGCCGTCGAGCGCTCAGTGTCACAGTGCCGACGCCCCGCGGTTCCGGGCCTGAGGGATAGAGTGAACCCATGACTGTTTTCGCCGTGGAGTATGTGTACGACGCCGCAACGGCCGCCGTGCGCGACGAGTTCCGTCCCGCCCACCGTGCCTGGCTCGGATCGCTCGCCGAGGAGGGCACCGTGCTGGCGTCCGGACCCGTCGATTCCGGGGCGGGAGCCCTGCTGATCATCGTGGCCGAGGACCAGCCCGCGCTGGATGGACTTCTCCGGGAGGACCCGTTCCAGATCAACGGCGCCGTCGCCCAGACGAGCGCCCGCGCATGGAGTCCCATGATCGGCCGCTTCAGCGAATTCGTCTCCTGACCGGGGCCGGACTCACCAGAACCACAAGAGCTACAGAACTGAGGAATCAGAAGTGACATCGGTCAGCCTTGGAATGCCGTCTGCCCCGCCGCCCGTGCTCGCGCCGCGGCGCAAGACCCGTCAGATCAAGGTGGGGTCGGTGGGCGTCGGATCCGACTCGCCCATCAGCGTGCAGTCCATGACCACCACCCCCACCACGGACATCAACGCGACCCTCCAGCAGATCGCGGAGCTCACCGCGTCCGGCTGCGACATCGTGCGCGTCGCCTGTCCGTCGGCGGACGACGCCGCGGCCCTGCCCATCATCGCCAAGAAGTCGCAGATCCCCGTGATCGCGGACATCCACTTCCAGCCGAAGTATGTCTTCGCGGCCATCGAGGCCGGCTGTGCGGCGGTGCGTGTGAACCCGGGCAACATCCGGAAGTTCGATGACCAGGTCAAGGAGATCGCCCAGGCGGCCAAGGACCACGGCACGAGCATCCGCATCGGCGTCAACGCCGGTTCCCTGGAGCCCAGCCTGCTGAAGAAGTACGGCAAGGCCACCCCGGAAGCCCTCGTGGAGTCGGCCGTCTGGGAGGCGAGCCTCTTCGAGGAGCACGACTTCCACGACTTCAAGATCTCGGTGAAGCACAACGATCCCGTCGTCATGGTCAAGGCCTACCGGCTGCTCGCCGAGCGCGGCGACTGGCCGCTGCATCTCGGCGTGACGGAGGCCGGGCCCGCGTTCCAGGGCACGATCAAGTCCGCGACCGCCTTCGGCATCCTGCTCGGCGAGGGCATCGGCGACACGATCCGCGTCTCGCTGTCGGCCCCGCCCGTCGAGGAGGTCAAGGTGGGCCTGCAGATCCTGCAGTCGCTGGGCCTCCGCGAGCGCAAGCTCGAGATCGTGAGCTGCCCGTCCTGCGGCCGCGCCCAGGTCGACGTGTACACGCTCGCGAACGACGTGACCGAGGGCCTCAAGGACGTGACGGTGCCGCTGCGCGTCGCCGTCATGGGCTGCGTGGTGAACGGACCGGGCGAGGCGCGCGAGGCCGATCTCGGCGTCGCCTCCGGGAACGGCAAGGGCCAGATCTTCGTGAAGGGCGAGGTCGTCAAGACGGTGCCCGAGTCCGAGATCGTCGCGACGCTCATCGCGGAGGCGCAGCGCCTCGCCGCCGAGGCGCCGGCGGACGCCGCCGTGGGCGCCCCGACCGTCGTCACCGCGTAGCGCGTTCTCCCCGCGGATCGGGTATTGACATCCGAACATTAGCGATATATCGTTGACGCATCGCAGAAGTTCTGCGAGCCATCTTCTTCGAAAGGTTCCCACATGCGTCACCACCAGATCCACCAGCACCCGCACCACGACCACCCGCTCCACCGCGCCGAGTTCCCGGGCTTCGGCCGGGGCGGCGAGTTCCCCGGCTTCCCGCCGTTCGGTCCCCGCCGCCGCCCGAAGGGCGATGTCCGCGCCGCCATCCTCGCGATCCTCGCCGCCGATGGCGTCGAGGCCGTGAACGGCTACGGCATCATGAAGGCCATCGGCGAGCAGACCGAGGGCGCCTGGACGCCGAGCCCCGGCTCGGTCTACCCGACGCTCCAGCAGCTCGTCGACGAGGGGCTCATCGCGCCGACCGGCGAGGGTCGCAAGACCGAGTACGCGCTCACCGAGGAGGGCCGCGCCTACACGGCGGAGCACGCCGAGGAGCTCGCCTCCTGGGCGACCGCGCAGCGTCCCAGCGACGCCGCCCGCGCGCTCATGGAGAGCGCCGGCAGGCTCATGGCCGTCCTCGGTCAGTTCCGCCATGCCGCGACCGACGCGCAGCGCGCCGCCGCCGCCGAGCAGCTCGACGCGACGCGCAAGGCGCTGTACCTCATCCTCGCCGAGTAGTCGCCGCCGCCGCCCGGGCGCGCAGCCCTGGCGTCGCCCTTTCACGAGTGTGCAGTTGATGCCGCTTCGGCGTTCCGCGAGGGGCAGCAACTGCACGCTCGCGGCGGGGGAGCGCAGGGGAGCGCAGGGGAGCGCAGGGGAGCGCAGGGGAGCGCGGGCGGGGAGAGAGAACGCGCTACAGCACGTGCAGCTCGACGGCGCCCGCAGCGATGTCGGCGCCGTCGACGCGCACCCGGACGACCTCGCCCGGCGCCGCCTGGGCGCCCGGGATCGTCGTCGTCACGAAGGGCTCCGCGATCTGCACCCGAGCCGAGGAGGCCGTCGTCGCGATGACGACCGCGTCGAACGCCTCGCCGATCCGGCTGCTGAGCAGCGCCGCCTCGACCCGGTCGACGGCGCCGGCCTCGAGCCGTCCGGCGAGCGAGCCCGACTCGCGCATGATCGCGGGCAGCTCCGCGAGCGAGGAACGCGCCCAGTCGGGCACCTCCCGCCCGGCCGCCACGGCGGCGCAGATCGCGAGCACCCAGCGGTCGGCGAGCCGCCGTAGCGGCGCGGTCGCGTGCGCGTACGGCGCTCCGATCGCGGCCTGCACCGGCTGCTCGGGCGGCGTGCCGTCGAAGGCCTCGTAGCCCGCGCCCCGGTACAGCGCCGCGGCGGCCTGCAGGATCGCGGCGGCCCGCGGATCCTCGTGCGGGAGCTCGCGCAAGTACTCGCCGTAGTCGACGCTCTCGGGCCAGGGATGCCCGAGCCGCGCCGCCTGCGCCCGGAACGCCGCGAGCGTCTCGGGCTCCGCGGGCGGCATCGTGCGCAGCAGGCCGATCCCGGCGGCGAGCTGCAGCTCCGCGGCGGCCATGCCGGTCAGGAGCGAGACCTGCGCGTTCCAGTCCTCGACCGGCAGCGGGACGCGGCGGACGATCCCGTAGCCCTGCGGTCCGACCGTCACCTCCTCCTCGGGCGCCCCGAGGCTCGCGCCGCCGCGCGCCGCCTCGAGCGCCTTGCGCAGGGGGCCGAGCTCGGCGAGGAGCGCGAGCGTCTCCGGGGCGTTCTGTCTGTCGATCGCCGCCTGCGCCTCGTCGTAGGCCCAGCGGGCGCGAGAGCGCACGATGCCGCGGACCAGCTCGGTCGACAGCGCCCGCCCCTCCGCGTCGAGCGCGAAGCGCCACACGTAGGCGGCGCGCTCCTGCCCGGGCAGGAGGCTGGCCGCCCCGGCGGAGAGCACGCGCGGGTGCAGCGGGACGCTGCCGTCGGGGGCGTAGAGCGTCTGCCCGCGCCGACGTGTCTCGGCATCGAGCGCGCCGCCGGGCGCGACGGCGGCCGTGAGGTCGGCGATCGCGTAGTGCAACAGGTAGCCGTCGCCGCGACGCCTCAGGTGCACGGCCTGGTCGAGGTCCATCGAGCCCGCAGGGTCGATCGTGAGGAGCTCGAGGTCGCGCAGGTCGGCGCGCTCCTCCCCGGGGGTGAGCGCGGCGAGTCGATCGGCGGCCGCGGCGGCCTCGGCCTCGGCTGCTGCCGGGAATCCGGAGGGCAGCTTCATGGACGTGCGGAGCGCCCGGAGCGAGTCGGCGAGCTCGGACTGCGCCGCCGTCGGCGACAGCCATGCGCGGCGGGCGACCATGCCGCCAGCCTAGGACGGGCGACTGGCGGGAAGCGGGCGGCGCGGCCGGCGGCCGCTCAGGACCGGGCGTGGATCCGCGCGAGACCGCGGTAGAACAGGCCGGACACGAGCAGCACTGGGACGACGAGGGAGGCGACGATGCCCGCGATCGCGGAGATCGCCGCGAGTCCCGTGGCGACCGCGTAGACGGCGGCGGGGACGAACGTCGCCAGGCGCGACCGCCGGAGGAACGCCTCGCTCAGCCCCGCGCGCAGCAGCTCGGGTCGGAGGCTCGCGTAGAGCCAGGCGGCGCCGTGCACGAGATAGATCACCGTGAAGTGCGCGGCGAACCACAGCACCGCCGTCCGGTCGGCCGGGTAGGTGATGAGGAAGCGGGCCGAGAAGGGCACGAGGGCGACGAGGCCGACGAGCAGGAGGTTGAGCCAGGTGAGGGGGTGGTCGGCCCGGCCCACGAGGCCGCTCTGCGTGCGGTTCCCGAACCACAGGGCGCCGAGCGTCACGAAGACGAGCGCGAAGGTCCAGATCGTCGGCGCGAGCGCGGCGAGCTGCACGGGGAACTCGCCCGGCGGACCCTCCGGCGGCTCGATCTCGAGCACGACGATCGTCATGACGATCGCGAACGCCCCGTCGATGAGCGCCTCGAGCCGCCGCGGCGACCCGCTGCCCGGCCGCTCGGCGCGTTCCTCCGCCTGCCCCTCTGCCCGCGTCATGCCGACACTCTGCCAGCATGGATGTCGTGAGCGGGAGCGTGATCGGCCGATGAGCACAGCGTCCCGGCCGATCGCGGCGGGCGTCGTCACGGCGCTCGTCGGCTTCACGGGCGCGTTCGCCGTCGTGCTGGCGGGCCTCACCGGGGTCGGCGCGACGCATGCGCAGGCGGCGAGCGGCCTCCTCGCGGTGAGCGTCACGATGGGCCTCGCGTCGATCGGCCTCGCGCTGTGGACCCGGCTGCCGGTCACGGTCGCCTGGTCGACGCCGGGCGCCGCACTGCTCGCCGCGACGGGACCGGTCGAGGGCGGCTGGCCGGCCGCGGTCGGCGCGTTCCTCGTCACCGGCGTGCTCATCATGCTCACGGGTCTCGTGACGCCGCTCGGGCGGCTCATCGCCGCGATCCCGCGCTCCATCGCGCAGGCGATGCTCGCCGGCGTGCTGCTGCCGTTGTGCCTCGGCCCGATCACGGGCGCCGTCGCGAACCCCTGGGCCGTGCTCCCCGTCGTGCTCGTCTGGCTCGTCGCGCTGCGGTTCCTGTCGCGCTGGGCCGTGCCGCTCGCCTTCGCGACCGCGGTCGCGGTGATCGCGATCCACCTCGTGACGACCGGATCGGCGGTCGATCCGAGCGCGTTCGTCCCGGTCGTCGAGCTCACGATGCCGGGCTGGTCGCTCGGCGCGACCCTCGGCATCGCCCTGCCGCTCTGGCTCGTCACGATGGCCTCGCAGAACGTCCCAGGCGTCGCCGTCATGCGCTCCTTCGGCTACGAGGCGCCCTGGCGCGCCTCGATGGTCGTCACGGGCATCGGGACGCTGCTCGGCGCGCCGGCGGGCGGCCACGCCATCAACCTCGCCGCGATCAGCGCCGCGCTCGCGGCCGGACCGGAGGCGGGGGAGGACCGCTCCCGTCGCTGGATCGCGAGCGTCACCTCCGGGATCGGCGTCATCGTCCTCGGCATCGGCTCGGCGGCGTTCGGCGCGGTCGTGCTGCTCGCCCCGGCCGGCGTCGTCCCGGCGGTCGCGGGGCTCGCCCTCATCGCGACCTTCGCCGCCGCGGTCTCGCAGGCGATCGAGGAGCCCGCAGAACGCATCCCCGCGGCCGCGACCTTCCTCGTCGCCGCTTCCGGCATCGCGGTCGCGGGCGTCAGCGCCGCGTTCTGGGCGCTCGTCGTCGGCCTCGTGGTCCGCACGGTGCTGGTGGGCTTCCGGCGCGGGCCGGCCTAGTCGGGAGGACGACGCGCTGCAGCGCGCGTTCCCGGCTCAGCTCGCGTGGACCGTGCTCCGCCGGTCCATCTCGCGCCAGCGCGGATCGAGCGCCGGAAGGATCGTGACGCAGAAGTATCCGGCGGCGATGGCGAGCATCGCGATCGGCAGGCCGAAGCCGCTGATCAGGGCTCCGGCGAGCAGGCCGCCGAGGGGCATCAGGGCGAACGCCATCGCGTTGATCAGGGAGCTCACCCTGCCGACGAGCGGGGCGGGGATCCGTTCGAAGATGACCGCGCCGAGGATCGGGTTGAGGAAGCCGGCGGCGAGGCCGCCGGCGGCGATCACTGCGATGACGCCGGCGAGGGGGATGTCGAGGGCGAGCGCGACGAATCGCGGTGCGCCGGCGATGAGGAAGGCGACGAGGAAGACGACGTACCGGGGCAGTCGCGCGGCCCAGATCGATGCCGCGACCGACCCGAGCGCCGAGCATCCCCCAGCGATGGCGAGGAGCAGACCGAGCAGTGCCGGCCCGCGTCCGGGCTCGTCGGCCCAGACCGGCATGAGCACGCTGAAGTAGGCGGTGTCGAAGAGGTTCGTGGCGGCGACCATGAGCGCGATGCCGAGCAGCACCCGGTCGCGGCGGAGGAAGCGCCACCCCTCGTGGAGCCGTGTCCGGTAGGGGGCGTCGCGCTCCCCGGTCTCCGCGGGCACCGGTCCGGACAGCGGGCGCGTCGTCCAGGCGAGCACGAGCGCGGAGACGCCGAAGCCGAGCGCGTCGAGCCAGAGCGCCTCGGCGGCCCCGATCGCGGCGATGAGGACCCCGGCGAGCGCGGCGCCGAGCATGCCGGCGGCGCGCTCGATCGTCGACTCGAGTCCGGTCACCCGCTCGATCGGCGCGTTCGCGTGCTCGGCGATGAACGGGGCCATCGCGTGCTTCGCCGCATCGCCAGGACCCCGCAGCGCCCCGGCGATCGCGACGAGCGTCAGGAGGGACCAGAGCGGCAGGGCGCCGAGGCCGTGCAGCAGCGGGATGGCGCCGACCGCGACGAGGCTCGCGGCGTCGCAGACGACGGCGACGCGCCGCGGCCCCAGCCGATCGATGATCGGTCCGCTGAGGACCTTGAGCGTCACGAGCGGCGCCATCTCGGCGAGCGCGACGAGGCCGGTCAGCGTCGGACTGCCCGTGGTGGTGAGCACGAACCAGGGGAGTGCGATCATCGACACCCTGGTCCCGGTGAGCGAGACCGCCGAGGCGGCGAGCCAGCCGAGCAGCGGCAGGTGCCGCCTCACCGTTGCGGCTCTCGCGTCGCGATGATCCCCGGCTGGGGGAAGGCGTGCAGGACGACCCGGTAGAACTCGGCCCCCGGCGCCTCCGCCGGGTCCTCCTCGATGTCCTCGATCACGGCCTCGATGGTCTCCAGGAGCGCCCTGGCACACCGCGGGGTCAGGCGGATGCGCCAGTCGCTGAGGGTCGAGGCCTGCTGCCAAGCCTCGGGGAGCATCTCGTGCTCCTCGACGGCACGCTGGAGGGTCTCGGTGTGGACC
>JAGIAU010000105.1 GCA_017744755.1 Microbacteriaceae bacterium | reverse complement strand
GCGGCGACCAGCTCGCGGGCGCGCGAGGCGGGTTCCGCCGCCGTCAAGGTCTCGCGGACCAGTGCCCGTGCGCGCGCGAGATGGGCGTCGAGGAGGGCGTTCTCTCCGGCCGCGATCGAGACCTCCGCATCGAAGGCCTCGAGCGACTCCGGCTCGCGGGTCAGCGCGCGGAGGACGTCGAGCGCGATGACGTTCCCCGAGCCCTCCCACACCGCCATGACCGGCTGCTCCCGGTAGCGCATCGCGAGCGGGAACGCCTCCGTGTAGCCGTTGCCGCCGAGGCATTCGAGCGCCTCATAGGCGTGACCGGGGCCGCGCTTGCAGATCCAGTACTTCGCGACGGGCGTCGCGAGGCGGACGAACGCGCGTTCCTGCGCGCTCGCATCGGCGTCCTCGGCGCGCGCGAGGCGCAGGGCCGTCGCGACCGCCGCCTCCGTCTCGAGCTGCAGATCCGCGACGACACCGGTCATGGCCGGCTGGTCGACGAGCAGCGCGCCGAACGCCGCACGATGCCGCGCGTGCCACGCCGCCTCCGCGGTCGCCTGCCGCATCCCGGCCGCGGTGCCGAGGATGCAGTCGAGCCGGGTCTGCTGCACCATGTCGATGATCGTGCGGACGCCGCGTCCCTCCTCGCCGAGCAGGACGCCGGCCGTGTCCTCGAGCTCGATCTCCGAGGAGGCGTTCGCGCGGTTGCCGAGCTTGTCCTTGAGCCGCTGGATGCGGAAGGCGTTCCGCTCGCCGTCCGGCAGGACGCGCGGCACGAGGAAGCACGACAGCCCGCCCGGCGCCTGCGCGAGCACGAGGAACGCGTCCGACATGGGCGCGGAGCAGAACCACTTGTGGCCGGTGAGCGCGTACGTCCCGTCGCCCCGCGCGCCGACGGGCTCGGCGCGCGTCGTGTTCGCCCGGACGTCCGAGCCGCCCTGCTTCTCCGTCATCGCCATGCCGAGGATCGCGGAGGTCTTGCCGGGCTCGAGCCGCGGCTCGTAGTCGCGGCTCGCGAGCCGCGGCAGCCACTCGGCCGCCACCGCGCCGCCCTGCTGCTCGATGACCGGCCACGCGGCATGCGTCATCGACACCGGGCAGGCGTGGCCCGGCTCGACCTGGGCGTAGAGCATGAACGCCGCGGCCCGCGCGACGTTCGCCCCCGGCCGCGGCGCCGCCCACGCGCTCGTGTGCGCGCCGTCGGCGATCGCGGCGCCGATCACCCGGTGGTAGCTCTCGTCGTAGACGACCTCGTCGATCCGGCGGCCCCAGCGGTCGAAGGCGGCGAGCTGCGGCTCGCGCCGGTTCGCCGCCGCGGCGTCCTGCTGGAACTCCGCGGTCCCCACCCGAGTCCCGATCGCGCGGAGGCGTTCCACCGCCCAGCCTGCATCATGGCGGAGGACGCCCTCCGCGAGGGGCG
The DNA here is from genome assembly GCA_017744755.1 of Microbacteriaceae bacterium. Classification (GTDB taxonomy): domain Bacteria; phylum Actinomycetota; class Actinomycetes; order Actinomycetales; family Microbacteriaceae; genus 73-13. The sequence continues at coordinate 6,085 of JAGIAU010000105.1, read as the reverse complement.
CGTTCTCCGCGAACTCGTCGAGCCCGACGCGCGGCGGCGCCTGATTCGTGACCTCGTGCGTCGCCGGCATCGTCGCCCTTTCGCCCTGCGGAAGCTCCGCGGGCCAGCCTACGACGACGTCCCGAAGCCGTCCCGCCGCATGCGCTCCTCGATCGGCTCGAGCTCCTGGAAGAGCGTGACCTGCAGGCCGGCCGGGGCGTCGAGCCGCGCATTGAGCGACCGCCACGGAGTCTCGCGCGGCGCGGCGACGAGCTCCCCGCCCGCCCGGACGAGCCGGTCCGTCGAGCCCGCGGCGTCATCGACCTCGAACGCGACGCGGATGCGCGGGCTCGGCCGCCCCTCCGCCTCGACCGCGTCGATCATGCGCTTCTGCGCGGGGTTCGCGAGCTCGAGGGTCGCGCGGCCCGCGTCCAAGATGACGACGCGCGCGTCGCCGTCGCCCGTGAACGCCGCCTGCTCGGGCAGGCCGAGCGCGTCGCGGTAGAAGGCGAGGGCCGCCTCGAAGTCCTCGGCCTCGACGACGAGACGGAGCTGGCGGACGACGGGTCGCACGGATTCGCTCATAGGGTCGAGAACGTTCCGGCGGCGCGACGTGTTCCGCGCCCGCGCCTCAGAGCGCGATCTGGTACTGGACGAATCCGCTGTGCGCCGCGACGCGGTCGTAGAGACGCCGGGCGGTCGCGTTCGTCTCGGCGGTGAGCCAGTAGACCTTGCTCGAGCCGTGCTCGCTCGCCCAGTCGCGGACGTGCGCGATGAGGGCCTCGCCGATGCGTCCTCCGCGCGCATCCGGCGAGACGAACAGGTCCTCCAGATAGCAGTAGTCCGTCGTCGTCCACGTCGCCGGATGCGTCAGCCAGTGCACGAGGCCGACCGCCGTGCCATCGGCGTCGCGGGCGATCGCGCCGTGCAGCTCCTCGCCGGGGCCTGTGATCCGCTCGAAGGTCGCCGCCGTCACCTCCGCGGGGACGTCCGTCTCGTAGAACCTCGTGTAGCCGCGCCAGAGTCCGAGCCATTCCTCGCGGTCCTCCGGGCGGACGGGGCTGATGCGGACCGGCTCGCTCATGGCCTGCACGTTACTCGGTGGCAGATGAGGGATTCGAACCCCCGAAGCTCTCGCGTCTGATTTACAGTCAGATCCCTTTGGCCGCTTGGGAAATCTGCCGAGTGCGCTTTCGCGCCGGTCAATCATACCGGAGCCGGGTGGGACCTGCGGACGGACGTCCTCGCGGCCGGCCGGGCCTCAGCCCTCGACGACCCGGATGACGACGTCGATGTTGCCGCGCGTCGCGTTCGAGTAGGGGCAGACCTGGTGCGCGGCGTCGGCGAGCGCCTGGGCCTCATCGTGCGGAAGGTTCGGGATGACGACCTCGAGCTCCACGCCGAGCTGGAAGCCGCCCTGGCCGTTCGGACCGATGTGGACGCGGCTGCCGACGGCCTCGTCCTCGAGCTTGATCTTCTGGCCGCGGGCGACCGCGAGCAGCGCCGAGTGGAAGCAGGCGGCGTAGCCCGCGGCGAAGAGCAGCTCGGGGTTCGCGCCGTCGCCGCTGCCGCCCATCGACTGCGGGATGGCGAGGTCGAGGTCGAGCCGGCCGTCGCTCGTGCGGACGCGGCCGTTGCGGCCATCGCCGGTGGAGAGCGCCTCGGCGGTGTAGAGGATCGTGTCCATGGTCGTTCCTTCGTTCTGGATTCGGGTGAGGGTCCGGGAGTGATTCGAGAGGAGGCCGGGCGGAGCGGCGATGGCTCAGGGGACGAGGGCCCCGAGCGCCTGGACGAGCGCGGCCGCCTGCTCGCGGGTGGTGCCGAGCCGCTCGCCGAGGCAGCGGGGGACGTCGGCGAGCTCGTCGCGGAGCGCGAGTCCGGTCTCGGTCAGGGCGACGGCGACCATGCGCTCGTCGCGCGCGGAACGGGAGCGGGTGAGCAGGCCGCGCGCCTCGAGCCGCTTGAGCAGCGGCGAGAGCGTGCCGGAGTCGAGGCCGAGCAGCTCGCCGATCCGGCCGACCGCGAGCTCGCCGTCCTCCCACAGCGCGATGAGGACGAGGTACTGCGTGTAGCTGAGGCCGTGCGGAGCGAGGAGCTCCCGGTAGACCTGCCCGATCCGCCGCTCGGCGGAGTAGACGGCGAAGCAGAGCATCGGGTCGAGGACGGCGGTCGCGGACATGAACAAATCATTGCACACAATTAAGTTGTGCACAACTTAATCCGGCGAATCCGCTGGGCCGCTGTCCCCGGCCGCCGATACGATCTTCCACATGGCCGACTCCTCCTTCGACATCGTCTCCAAGATCGACCCCATGGAGGCGAAGAACGCCGTCGACCAGGCGCAGAAGGAGATCGCGCAGCGCTACGACTTCAAGGGCGTCGGCGCCGAGGTCGACTGGTCCGGCAGCGAGAAGCTCCTCCTCAAGGCGAGCTCCGAGGAGCGCGCGAAGGCGGTGCTCGACGTCGTCGAGTCGAAGTTCATCAAGCGGGGCATCTCGCTCAAGTCGCTCGACACCGGCAAGCCGTACGCGAGCGGCAAGGAGTTCCGGATCGAGATCGCGCTGAAGAACGGGATCTCCTCCGACGATGCGAAGAAGGTCGCGAAGATCATCCGCGAGGAGGGGCCGAAGTCCGTCAAGGCGCAGATCCAGGGCGATGAGCTCCGCGTCACGAGCAAGTCCCGCGACGACCTGCAGGCGACGATGGCGCTGCTGAAGGGCAAGGACCTGGAAGTGGCGCTGCAGTTCGTGAACCTCCGATGATCGAGGAGGAGCCGACCGGCACGCCCGACATCGTCATCGACCTGCCCGACTGGGTCTACTGGACGTACCTCGGGTTCACGATCGCGCTCCGCGTCCTCGCCGTCTTCATCGTCCCCCGCAATCGCCGCCCGCAGACCGCGACGGCCTGGCTGCTCGCCATCATGTTCATCCCCGAGATCGGATGGCTGCTCTTCCTGCTCTTCGGCTCGCACCGGGTCGGCAAGCGCCGCCGCGAGCGCCAGGCGGAGGTCAACCGCTTCATCGCGCAGACCACGCACGGCGTCGAGTTCGTGGAGCACCGGGAGGACTGGCCGGACTGGCTCGAGCCGATCGCCGACCTGAACCGCCGCCTCGGCGCGATGCCGCTCGTCGGCGGCTCGACGGGCGCCGACTTCTACCCCGACTACGACACCTCGATCGCCGCCATGACGAAGGCGATCCGAGAGGCGCAGCGGACGGTGCACGCCGAGTTCTACATCTTCGGCCTCGACGACACGACGCAGCCGTTCTTCGAGGCGATGGCGGACGCCGTCCGGCGGGGCGTGACCGTGCGCGTGCTGCTCGACCACGTCGCGAACCTGCGCCTGCCCGTCTTCCGCAAGACGAAGCGGTTCTTCATCGAGCACGGCATCATCTGGCAGCTCATGCTGCCGCTGCAGCCGCTGAAGGGCCGCTGGCAGCGCCCCGACCTGCGCAACCACCGCAAGCTCCTCGTCATCGACGGCGCGATCGCCTTCACGGGATCGCAGAACGTCATCGACTCCACCTACAACAAGTCGGCGAACATCCGCCGCGGGCTGCACTGGAAGGACCTCATGGTCCGCTTCGAGGGCCCGATCGTCGGCGGCATCGACGCGCTCTTCATCACCGACTGGTACAGCGAGACGGGCGAGGCGCTCTTCCACGAGGTCGGCGAGGCGCAGCCGCAGACCGGCGAGGAGCTCATCGACGCGCAGGTCGTGCCGAGCGGCCCCGGCTTCGACGGGGAGAACAATCTCCGCCTGTTCAACGCGCTCGTCTACGCGGCGAGGCAGCGGCTCATCATCACGTCCCCGTACTTCGTCCCGGACGACTCGATGCTCTACGCCATCACGACGGCCGCGCAGAAGGGACTCGACGTCCAGCTCTTCGTCTCGGAGATCGGCGATCAGGCGATGGTGTTCCACGCGCAGCGCAGCTACTACGAGACGCTGCTGCGCGCCGGGGTGCGCATCTGGCTGTACTCGGCGCCGACGATCCTGCACGCGAAGCACCTCACCGTCGACGACGACGTTGCCGTCGTCGGCTCGTCGAACATGGACATGCGCTCGTTCACGCTGAACTACGAGATCTCGGTCATGGTGCGCTCGCGCGACTTCGTGCGGCGCATGCGGACCGTCGAGGACGCGTACCGCGCCCGGTCCCGCGAGCTGACGCTGCAGGAGTGGACGCGGCGGCCCACCCGCACGAAGCTGCTCGACAACATCGCGCGGCTGACCGCCGGCCTGCAGTAGTCGCGCCGCCGCCCGCTTGACGACCCGTGCGGCGCGGCCTAACATATAACCAAATGGTTATAGAAACCCCCTCGCTGGAACTCGACGACGAGGAGATCGACCGGATCTTCCAGGCGCTCGCCGACGCGACCCGGCGCGACATCGTGCTCCGCACGCTCCGCGAGGAGGTCTCGATCTCGACGCTCGCCGAGGCCTACGACATGTCGTTCCCCGCGGTGCACAAGCACGTCGCCGTCCTCGAGCGCGCCGGGCTCGTCACCAAGCACCCGAGCGGCCGTGAGCGCATCGTCCGCGCCGCCCCCGAGACGATCCGCCGCGCCCAGCACCTGCTCGCCCGCTACGAGCAGGTCTGGCGCGACCGGATCGCCCGACTCGACGCGCTCCTCGCCGAGGACGCCTGAACCCCCGCCCCCGTAAGGAGCCCCGCCATGCCGCTCACCTCCCTCGTCTCCGACGCGGCGACGCTCACGACGACGATCGTCGCCGAGTTCCCCGTCCCGCTGCACCGGCTCTGGGACGCCTACGCCGATCCGCGGCGCCTCGAGCGCTTCTGGGGCCCGCCGACCTGGCCGGCGAGGTTCACCCGCCACGACTTCCACCCGGGCGGGCGGAGCGAGTACACGATGACCGGCCCCGACGGCGAGCGCTCCAGGGGCTACTGGGAGTTCCTCACGGTCGAGGCGCCGCACTCCTTCAGCGTCATCGACGGCTTCGCCCACGAGGACGGCTCGCCGAACCGCGATCTGCCGGGCATGCGAATGGTCTTCTCCTTCGAGGCGACCGAGGGCGGCTCGCGGCTCACGACCACCACGCACTTCAACTCGATCGAGGAACTCGAGCAGCTCACCGAGATGGGCATGGAAGAGGGCACGCGCCAGGCCATGTCCCAGATCGACGCGGTCGTCGCGGAGCTCGCCGAGTACGCGGCCGGCATCGCGACCGCGGCCGAGATCCTCAGCGACACCCAGGTGCGCGTCGCCCGCGTGCTCCGCGCCCCCGTCGACCTCGTCTGGCGGGCGCACCACGACCGGGCCATGCTGCAGCGCTGGCTGCTCGGGCCCGACGGCTGGACGATGCCGGTGTGCGAGGTCGCCGAGCGAGTCGGCGACGGCTACCGCTACGAGTGGGCGCAGGTCGACGGGACGGGCCGCTTCGGCTTCGAGGGCGAGCTCCTGGAGTCCGAGGAGCCGGTCCGCGCGGTCACCACCGAGCGGATGATCGGCGTGGAGGGCCCCGGGACGGTGAACGAGCTCACGCTCACCCCGCTCGACGACGGCACGCTCCTCTCGATCGTCATCACATACCCGGACGCCGGGTTCCGCGACATGGTCCTCGCCACCGGCATGACCGACGGCATGGAGACGAGCTACGCGCGCCTCGAGGCGATCGCCGCGGCCTGACCCGGCAGCGCTGCGCGTTCAGCGGTTCCCGAGCCTTCGTCCAGGGCTTACCCCCGTTCGGGGGGTTACCTGGAGGCGGAGTCGGCGCATCAGCGGATGCGGCGGCGGCAGGGAAGGTGAGACCGATGAACCTGTCCGAGCTCAAGATCCTCGGCATCGCGACCGGGGCCACGGCCCTCGTCGTCGGCGCGGCGCTCGGCGCCGGCGCGGTCAGCGATGCCATGCAGGGCCGCGGCAGCGCGTTCGCCGCGCCTGTGACCCCCGTCCCGGCGGACCGTGCCGCGCAGGAGCCGATGGAGCTCGTGGCGCCCCCGGCGCCGCCGCCCCCCGCGCCCGCACCGGAGCCGGTGCCCGAGCCCGAGCCCGAACCGGTCCAGCCGGCTCCCGAGCCCGCGCCCGCCCCGGCGCCGCCTCCCGCCGCGCCGGCGCCCCCGCCGGCGCCGTTCCAGCC
>JAGIAU010000104.1 GCA_017744755.1 Microbacteriaceae bacterium | reverse complement strand
AGACAGCGCTATCCCCGTCGCCCGCGACGTCGACGAGGCAGCCGACGCGGCGTTCGAGCAGCACCTTGACGAGGAGGGCGACATCGGGGTCGTCGTCGACCGCCTCGTCGCCGGCCCGGAGCTCCTCACGCGGCTCACCGACTCGCTGGAGACGGCGCTCCGCCTCACCGACGGGCTCGTGACCGTCGACTTCGTCGACGTCGACGCGAAGGACGACGCGCGCACCAGGACGTTCTCCGAGAAGCTGTCCTGCCCGAACCGGCACCCCATCGCCCTCACCGAGATCGAGCCGCGCACGTTCTCCTTCAACGCCCCGTTCGGCGCCTGCCCCGAGTGCACCGGGCTCGGGAGCCGGATGGCCGTCGACGAGGAGCTCATGCTCGGCGACGCGTCGCTGTCGATCGCCGAGGGCGTGCTGCTGCCGTGGTCGGCCTCCAGCGGCGGGAAGTCGCTCTTCGAGTACTTCGAGCGCGTGCTCGGCGGCCTCGCCGAGGATCTCGGCTTCGACCTCGACACGCCGTGGCGGGACCTCCCGGAGGAGGTCCGCGAGACGGTCCTCCGGGGCAGGGACTTCAAGGTCGTCGTCAAGTGGAAGAACCGCTACGGCCGCACCATGAGCTACACCGCCGGCTACGAGGGCGTCATCCCGTACGTCGAGCGCAAGTACCTCGAGGCCGACAGCGAGGCGCAGCGCCAGCGGCTCGCCGGCTACCTTCGGGAGGTGCCGTGCGCGGTCTGCGACGGCAAGCGCCTCAAGCCCGAGGTGCTCGCGGTCACGGTCGACGGCCGCTCGATCTGGGACGTGTGCGCCCTGAGCCTCACGGACGCGACGGCGTTCATCCGGACCGTGGACCTCGACGAGCGGCAGGCGAAGATCGCCGCCCAGGTGCTGCGCGAGATCCGGCTCCGGCTCGAGTTCCTGCTCGAGGTCGGGCTCGGCTACCTCGACCTGCAGCGCGCCGCCGCGACGCTCTCGGGCGGCGAGGCGCAGCGCATCCGGCTCGCGACCCAGATCGGCTCGGGACTGACCGGCGTCCTCTACGTCCTCGACGAGCCCTCGATCGGCCTGCACCAGCGGGACAACCGGCGGCTGATCGACACCCTCGTCAAGCTCCGCGACCTGGGGAACACGCTCATCGTCGTCGAGCACGACGAGGACACGATCCGCACCGCCGACTGGATCGTCGACATCGGCCCGCGTGCCGGGGAGCACGGCGGCGAGGTGGTGCACTCAGGTGGTTATGAGGAGCTCCTGGCGAACCGGGAGTCGATCACGGGCGACTACCTGGCCGGCCGTCGCGTCGTCGCCAAGCCCAAGGCGCGGCGCAGGGTCGACCCGAGCCGTCAGGTCACGGTCGAGGGCGCCCGGGAGAACAATCTCCGCGAGGTCACGGCGAGCTTCCCGCTCGGTGTCATGACGGCGGTCACGGGCGTCTCCGGCTCGGGCAAGTCGAGCCTCGTCAACGACATCCTGTACACCGTCATGGCGAACGAGCTCAACGGCGCCCGGCAGATCCCCGGCCGCCACACCCGCGTCACGGGGCTCGATCAGCTCGACAAGGTCGTGCACGTCGACCAGGCGCCGATCGGCCGGACGCCGCGTTCCAACCCGGCGACCTACACGGGCGTGTTCGACAAGATCCGCTCGCTCTTCGCCGACACCCCCGATGCGAAGGCGCGCGGCTACCAGCAGGGCCGTTTCTCCTTCAACGTGAAGGGCGGCCGCTGCGAGAACTGCGCCGGCGACGGCACGATCCGGATCGAGATGAACTTCCTGCCCGACGTGTACGTCGCCTGCGAGGTCTGCGGGGGCGCGCGCTACAACCGTGACACGCTCGCTGTCCGCTACAAGGGGAGGAACATCTCCGAGGTCCTCGACATGCCGATCGAGGAGGCGGCGGAGTTCTTCGAGCCGATCAGCAGCATCCACCGCTACCTGAAGACGCTCGTCGACGTCGGCCTCGGCTACGTCCGGCTCGGGCAGTCCGCGACGACGCTCTCCGGCGGCGAGGCGCAGCGCGTCAAGCTCGCGACCGAGCTGCAGAAGCGCTCGACGGGCCGCTCCGTCTACGTGCTCGACGAGCCGACGACGGGCCTGCACTTCGAGGACGTCCGGCGGCTCCTCGAGGTGCTCAACGGGCTCGTCGACAAGGGCAACACGGTCATCGTCATCGAGCACAACCTCGACGTCATCGCCGCGGCCGACTGGATCATCGACCTCGGGCCCGAGGGCGGCTCCGGCGGCGGCCGGATCATCGCGACCGGCACCCCGGAGTCCGTCGCCGAGGTCGATGGCAGCTACACGGGCGCGTTCCTCCGGGAGATCCTCGCCTCGCAGCCCCCGGTCGCCGTATCCGCGGGTCGAGCAGCCGCGAAGCGGCGCATCGAGACCTCCAAGGCGAGCTAGGAAGCCATGGCCGAGGACCTTCCCTGGCGCCCGCGGACGGGGGAGATCCCGCAGAAGCCGGGCGTGTACCGGTTCCGCGACGAGCGGGGACGGATCCTCTACGTCGGCAAGGCGAAGTCGCTGCGGAACCGGCTCTCGAACTACTTCGCGCCGCTCAGCACGTTGCACGATCGCACGAAGCGCATGGTGCTCACGGCGCGCAGCGTCGAGTGGACGGTCGTCAACTCGGACTTCGAGGCGCTGCAGCTCGAGTGGACCTGGATCAAGGAGTTCGACCCGCCGTTCAACGTGCAGTACCGCGACGACAAGTCGTACCCGTACGTCGCGATCACGCTCGCGGACGACGTGCCGCGGATCCTCGTGACCCGAGCGCGCGGCATCAAGGGCGCCCGCTACTTCGGGCCCTACTCGCGCGCGTGGGCGATCCGCGACACGGTCGACACGCTGCTCAAGGCGTTCCCCATGCGCTCCTGCAGCGACGGCGTCTACGCACGGGCGAAGCGCTCCGGTCGTCCCTGCCTCCTCGGCGACATCGGCAAATGCGCGGCGCCGTGCGTCGGCCGCGTGAGTCCGGCGGAGCACAAGGCGATCGCGGTCGACCTCGCGTCCTTCCTCGACGGCGGCGATCAGCGCTTCGTCCGCGACATCCGGCGCCGCATGGGCGAGGCCGCCGAGGCCCAGCAGTACGAGCAGGCGGCGCGCTTCCGGGACCAGCTCCAGGCGATGCAGTGGGCGCTCGAGCGGAACGCGGTCGTGCTGGCCGAGGATCTCGACGCCGACTTCTTCGGCGTCGCGGACGACGAGCTCTCGGCGGCGGTGCAGCAGTTCACCGTCCGCGGCGGGCGCATCCGCGGCGTGCGGGCATGGACCGTCGACAAGGAGCTCGACGTCCCGCTCCCGGAGCTCGTCGAGTCCATTCTCGAAACGGCATACACGGACGCCCCGCCGCCCCGGCTCGTGCACGTGCCGGTCCTCCCGGCGGATCCCGCGCCGATGAGCCAGTGGCTCGCGACGCGCCGGGCCGAGGCGGGGGAGCGCGCGACCAAGGTCGAGCTCGCGGTCGCCCGCCGCGGCGAGAAGGCGGCGCTCGCGAAGACCGCCGCGGAGAACGCGGGCGAGGCGCTCGTGCTCTACAAGCTCCGGCGCTCCGGCGACTTCACGGCCCGCAGCAACGCGCTCGCCGCGCTGCAGGACGCGCTCGGCCTCGACGAAGCCCCGTTGCGCATCGAGTGCTTCGACGTCTCCCACCTCGGAGGGACGAACATCGTCGCCTCCATGGTCGTCTTCGAGGACGGACTGCCGCGCAAGGACCAGTACCGGAAGTTCGCGATCGAGCAGGCCGCCGACGACACCGACGCGGTCCACCAGGTGCTGTCCCGCCGTCTGGCGCGCATCTCGGAGGACGAGCCCGAGTCGACGGAGGAGCGCGAGCCCGCCGCGGACGGGACCGGCGCATCGGGACGCCCCAGGAAGCGCTTCGCCTACCGCCCGAACCTCCTCCTGATCGACGGCGGCCAGCCGCAGGTCGCCGCGGCGGCGCGGGCGCTCGCCGAGGCCGGCCCCGCGGCAGCGGGCATCGCCGTGGTCGGCATCGCGAAGCGCCTCGAGGAGCTCTGGCTCCCCGGCGCCGACTTCCCGGTGATCTTGCCGCGCAACTCGGATGCGCTGTTCCTCGTGCAGCGGCTGCGCGACGAAGCGCACCGCTTCGCGATCGGGTACCAGCGCGCCAAGCGCCGGCGTGACATCGGCTCGGTCCTCGCCGAGGTCCCGGGCGTCGGCCCGGCGCGTGTCAAGGAGCTGCTGCGCGCCTTCGGCTCCGCGAAGGCTGTCAAGGCGGCGACCGCCGAGCAGCTCGCCGGCGTCCGCGGCATCGGAGCGACGACTGCCGCCGCGATCGTCGCCGCGCTCCGGTCCGAGGCCGCGGCGGCGGAGTCGCCGCGACGGCCAGACGGCGACACGCCGGACCGGTAGGCTGGTGGGGTCATGACGAGCGAGACCCCCGGCGAGGAACTGCTCATCGTCACCGGCATGTCCGGTGCGGGCCGATCGACGGCGGCCGATGCGCTCGAGGACCTCGGCTGGTACGTCGTCGACAACCTCCCGCCGGCCATGATCAAGCCGCTCGTCGAGCTCGGCGGTCAGGCCGGCACCGCCTTCCCGCGACTCGCCGCGGTCGTCGACATCCGCGGCGGGAGGCTGTTCTCCGACCTCCAGGCGGCCATCGACGTGATGCGCCACAGCGACATCCAGGTGCAGGTGCTCTTCCTCGACGCGGACGACGCGACGCTCGTGCGCCGCTTCGAGCAGGTGCGCCGGCCGCATCCGCTGCAGGGCGGCGGCACGCTGCTCGACGGCATCCGGGCGGAGCGGGCGCGTCTCGCCGACCTGCGCGGCGACGCCGACATCGTGCTCGACACCTCGCGACTGAACGTCCATCAGCTGACGACCGCGATCCTCGACCGCTTCGCCGCGCACGACACCCCGCGCGTCTCGCTCACGGTGCAGTCCTTCGGCTTCAAGTACGGGCTCCCGGCGGACGCCGACGTCGTCGCCGACATGCGGTTCCTCCCGAACCCGTTCTGGGAGCCGGAGCTCGCCCCGCTCGACGGCCGCGACCCGGCGGTCCGCGACTACGTGCTCGCGCAGCCGGGCGCGGGCGAGTTCCTCGACGCGTTCACGACGGCCCTCGGCATCGCCCTCGAGGGCTATCGTCGGGAGAACAAGCGCAATGCGACGGTCGCCGTCGGCTGCACCGGCGGCAAGCACCGTTCGGTCGCGATGGCCGAGGAGCTGGCCGCCCGGCTCTCCGGGACGCCCGGCGTGACGGTCTCGGTGCGCCACCGGGACCTGGGAAGGGAATGACGTGTCGCTCACCGATCGCCTGAAGGCCGAGCTCCTCGCCCTCCCCGCCGGCCCCACCGCCCTTCGCGTCGCGGAGCTCGCGACGCTGCTGCGCTTCGCGGGCGGCCTGCACCTCATCTCCGGCCGCATCGCCGTCGAGGTCGAGGTCGACACCGCGCAGCTCGCCGACCGCATCGCGGGGGAGATCCAGACCGTCTTCGGCGTCCGCGCCCAGCGCGGCTCCGTGCCGGGCGGCGCGGGCAAGCCGGACCGCCAGCTCGTCCGCGTCGTCGACGAGGGGGAGACCCTGGCCAGGCAGACGGGCCTGCTCGACCAGCGGCGTCGTCCGGTCCGCGGGCTGCCGAACCGGCTCACGACCGGGAACCTGGCGGAGCTCGCCGGGCTCTGGCGGGGCGCGTTCCTCGCCGCCGGCACCCTGACGGACCCGGGCCGCAGCGCCGCCCTCGAGGTCGCCTGCCCGACGCCGGAGGCCGCCATGGCGCTCGTGGGCGCCGCGAGCCGGCTCGGCGTCTCGGCGAAGAGCCGCGAGGTCCGCGGGCTGCCGCGCGTCCTCGTCCGCGAGGGCGATGCGATCGCGAGGCTGCTCGATCGCATCGGCGCCACGGCCACGCTCGCCGACTGGGAGTCGCAGCGCAGCGCCAAGGAGGTCCGCGCGACCGCGAACCGGCTCGTCAACTTCGACGACGCGAACCTGCGACGCAGCGCGCAGGCCGCCGTCGCCGCCTGCGCGCGCGTGGAGCGCGCCCTCGAGATCCTCGCCGACGAGGTGCCGGACCACCTCCAGTACGCGGGTCGGCTGCGCCTCGACCACCGCGAGGCGAGCCTCGACGAGCTCGGCCACTACGCCGACCCGCCGATGACGAAGGACGCCGTCGCGGGGCGCATCCGCCGCCTCCTCGCGATGGCGGACAAGAAGGCCGGCGAGCTCGGCATCCCCAGCACGGAGGACGCGGTGCCGCCCGAGCTGGCGCACCTAGACTGAAGAACGAACCGCACGAGGCAAGGCAAGGAGTCATCGAAATGGCCGAATACACGCTTCCCGAGCTGGGCTACGACTACGCGGCGCTGGAGCCGCATATCTCGGCGACGATCATGGAGCTGCACCACAGCAAGCACCACGCCGCCTACGTCGCGGGCGCGAACAAGGCGCTCGCCGATCTCGCCGCCGCCCGCGAGTCGGGCGACCTCGCCGCCGTGAACCTGTTCACGAAGAACCTCGCGTTCAACCTCGGCGGCCACGTCAACCACTCGATCTTCTGGACGAACATGTCCGCGGACGGCGGCGACAAGCCCACGGGCGACCTCGCGTCGGCGATCGACGACCAGTTCGGCTCCTACGACAAGTTCGTCGCGCACTTCACCGCGGCGGCGACGGGCGTGCAGGGCTCCGGCTGGGCCGCGCTGTTCTACGACCAGCTGGGCGGGAACCTCGTCGTGCAGCAGATCCTCAACCAGGAGGCCCAGTTCGCGGCCGGCACCGTCCCGCTGCTGCTCCTCGACGTCTGGGAGCACGCCTACTACCTCGACTACAAGAACGTCCGCGCCGACTACGTCAAGGCGTTCTGGAACATCGTGAACTGGGCGAACGTCCAGGACCGATTCGCCGCCGCCCGCTGAGCCGGCAGGCCGCGCCGCTCGACCCGCAGTCCATCCACCACCACACCAATACCCCGATCATCAGGAGTTCTCTGTGACCATCAAGGTCGGCATCAACGGCTTCGGCCGCATCGGCCGCAACTACCTCCGTGCGCTGCTCGAGCAGGGCGCGGACCTCGACGTCGTCGCGGTCAACGACCTCACCGACACGAAGACGCTCGCGACGCTGCTCAAGTACGACTCGATCGACGGCGTCCTCGATGCCGAGGTCGCGGTGGACGGGGACTCGATCCTCGTCGACGGCAAGGCGATCCGGGTGCTCGCGGACCGCGATCCGGCGAACCTGCCGTGGGGCGAGCTCGGCGTCGACATCGTCATCGAGTCCACCGGCTTCTTCACCGACGGCCTCAAGGCGAAGGCGCACATCGACGCCGGCGCGAAGAAGGTCCTCATCTCGGCCCCGGCGACGAACGACGACGGCACGTTCGTCCTCGGCGTCAACGAGCACACCTATGACCCGGCGACGATGCACATCATCTCGAACGCCTCGTGCACGACGAACTCGCTCGCCCCGCTCGCGAAGGTGTTCAACGACGCCTTCGGCATCAAGTACGGCCTCATGACGACGGTCCACGCGTACAC
>JAGIAU010000103.1 GCA_017744755.1 Microbacteriaceae bacterium | reverse complement strand
GCGTCGGGGTCGTTGACGACGACGAGGTCGGCGCCGTGCTCGCGGGCCGCGGCGTACGACAGGTCGAGGGCGCCGGGCTCCTCCGGGTTCGGGAAGGCAACCGTGGGGAACGCGCCGTCCGGTTCGGCCTGCGCCGGCACCGCGATCAGCTCCGGCAGGCCCGCGGCGGCGAACACCCGTCGTGCCGTGTCGAGGCCGACGCCGTGCATCGCCGAGTAGACGAGGCGGAGCTGGCCGCCGCCGGAGGTTCCGACGTTCTGCGGATGTTCCGACCTTGGAACGTCGGAACCTGCGTCAGGGGCCGGAATCTGCGGGACGAGCGATGCGGTCGCGGCGACGTACGCCTCGACCACCTCGTCGCCGAGCAGCTCGAACGCGACGGAGCGCGCGAGCGCGTTCACCGAGCCTCCAGCGACCCGCGCGATCTCCGCGGCGATCTCGCCGTCGACGGGCGGCACGATCTGCGAGCCCTCGTCGGCGCCGCCGAGGTAGACCTTCATGCCGTTGTCGCGCGGGGGGTTGTGCGAGGCCGTGATCATGACGCCGGCGGCGGCGTCGAGATGGCGCACGGCGAAGGCGAGGACGGGGGTCGGCAGGGCGCGGGGGAGCAGATGCACGCGCAGACCGGCGCCGGCGAGGATCTCGGCGGCGTCGCGGGCGAAGACGTCGGAGTTCTTGCGACCGTCGTAGCCGATGACGACGGTCGGCCCTTCGACTCGCTGGCGCTCGCTCAGGGAGCCGGCTTCGACTCGCCCTGCAGGCTCGCTCAGGGAGCCAGCACCGCGATGCAGCAGGAAGGCGGCGAGCCCGGCTGCCGCCTGCGTCACGACGACGCGGTTCATCCGCATGGGCCCGGCGCCGAGCTCGGCGCGCAGCCCGGCCGTGCCGAAGGCGAGGCGGCCGGAGAACCGCTCCCGCAGCTCCGCGGTCGCCGCGACCGCCCGCTCGTGGCTCGTCCCCTCGGTGCCGGCCGCGTCCTCGAGGAGCGCCTCGAGCTCCGCGCGGGTCTCCGGGTCCGGGTCCTGCTCGAGCCAGCCCTGCGCGAGATCGAAGAGGTCCGGCCCTTCGACTCCCTGCGGTCGCTCAGGGGTCCAGCTCACAGGCGCACCGCGATGTCGGCGAGCAGCCGCCCGATGCGGGCCTCCGCCTCGCGTCCGGCCGCGATGACCTCCTCGTGCGAGAGCGGGGCGTCGCTGATCCCGGCGGCGAGGTTCGTGACGAGCGAGAGGCCGAGGACCTCCATGCCGGCCTCGCGTGCCGCGATCGCCTCGAGCGCCGTCGACATGCCGACGATGTGGCCGCCGATCGCCTTCGCCATCTGCACCTCGGCCGGCGTCTCGTAGTGCGGCCCACGGAACTGCACGTAGACGCCCTCGTCGAGGCCCGGGTCGACCGTGCGGGCGACGTCGCGCAGGCGGCTCGCGTACAGGTCGGTGAGGTCGATGAACGTCGCGCCCTCGAGCGGCGAGTCCGCGGTCAGGTTGATGTGGTCGGAGATGAGCGACACCGTGCCGGGCGTCCAGTGCGACTTGATGCCGCCGGCGCCGTTCGTCAGCACCATGATCTTCGCGCCCGCGGCGGCGGCCGTGCGCACGCCGTGGGCGACGCGGCGGACGCCATGGCCCTCGTAGTAGTGCGTTCGCGCCCCGATGATGAGGGCGTGCCGGCCGTCCGGGAGGCGCACCGAGCGGAGCGTGCCGACGTGGCCGACGACCGCGGGCGCGCTGAAGCCGATGATCTCGGTCGCGGGCACCTCGGCGACGGTCTCGCCCATGAGGTCGGCGGCCTTCGCCCAGCCGGAGCCGAGCGTGAACGCCAGCTCGTGCCGCGCCACCCCCGTCGCGATGGCGAGCTGCTCGGCCGCCGCTCGGGCGACCGCCTTCGAGTCGGCGTTCGGGTCGTCCAGCGGGTTCTGCGTCACGCCGACCATCGTATGACCGCCTCCGGGTGCTGTGCTTTGCGGGAGCCGCGTGCCAGACTGACGACATGCAGGCCAGTGCCGACCGCATCCAGGTCTCCCATGCCGGAAGCCTCCCCCGCACGGACGCGCTCGTCGCCGCGAACGCGGCGCGCGAGTTCGAGGACGACGGCTTCACCCTCCAGCGGACGCCGGAGTACGACGCGCTGCTGCGAGAGGCCGTCACGGCGCTCGTGCAACGCCAGCGCGACGTCGGGGTCACGGCGGTTGGCGACGGCGAGTTCGGCAAGGCGAGCTCGAACCCGACCGACTACGGCGCGTGGTGGGTGTACTCGTTCCAGCGGGTCACGGGCCTGTCGCTGACCGAGGTGAACGCCTTCAACGAGCCGCCGCACCGCTCCACCCCCGGGAACATCCGCCTGACGAGCTTCAACGACCGCCGCGACCGCCAGGAGTTCGCCGATGTGTACGCGGACCCGACCGCGATCCACACGGGCCGCACCGCGACGCTCTTCCCGAGCGTCACCGGGCCGATCGAGTACAAGGGCCATGATCTCGTCGCCGCCGACGTGGCGAACCTCAAGGCGGCGCTCGCGGCGACCGGCGCGGAGAGCGGGTTCATCACCGCCATCTCGCCCGGCTCGGCCGCCCGCATCGTCAACGACTTCTACGCGACCGAGGAGGAGCACGTCTGGGCGTGGGCCGAGGCGCTCAGGCACGAGTACAAGGCGATCACCGACGCCGGGCTCATCCTGCAGATCGACGACCCCTCGATGGCGGAGAACTGGGACGCGATCAACCCGGAGCCGACCGTCGAGGAGTACCTCGCGTTCACCCGCATCCGGCTCGAGGCGCTCAACCACGCGCTCGCCGGCCTGCCGACCGAGCAGATCCGCTTCCACCTGTGCTGGGGCTCCTGGCACGGGCCGCACACGACCGACATCGAGTTCCGGCACATCGTCGAGACGATGCTCGACGTGAACGCGATCGCGTACTCCTTCGAGGCGGCGAACGCGCGGCACGAGCACGAGTGGACGATCTGGGCGGACCACAAGCTCCCGGAGGGCAAGCTCATCGTCCCCGGCATCGTGGGCCACTCGACGAACATCGTCGAGCACCCCGAGCTCGTCGCCCAGCGCATCGAGAACTTCGCGGGGCTCGTCGGCGCGCCGAACGTCATCGCCTCGACCGACTGCGGCCTCGGCGGCCGCGTGCACGAGCACATCGCCTGGGCGAAGCTCGAGGCGCTCGCGCAGGGCGCGGAGATCGCGACGAAGCGCCTCTTCTGACTCGCCTTTCTCAGGTGCGACGCATGTTTTTCAGGAGCGGCGAGGTCCGCGGCAGGCCCCAGGCCTGAGAACGCCCCGACACACCTGAAAAAGGCGCTTGAATGGTCGGGTGGTCAACGAGTTCGGTCGCAAGCATCGCATCGCCGTCATCGGGGGCGGCCCCGGCGGATACGAGGCGGCGCTCGCGGGTGCGCAGCTCGGTGCCGAGGTCACGCTCGTCGAGCGCCGCGGCGTCGGCGGCAGCGCCGTCCTGACCGACGTCGTCCCGTCGAAGACGCTCATCGCGACCGCCGAGGTCGCCTCGCTCGTGCGCACCGCGCCGGATCTCGGCATCCGGCTCGCCGAGGAGGTGCGGCCGAGCCGCGCGCTCACCCCCGACGACATCACGGTCGACCTCGCCGCGGTGAACGAGCGCCTGCTGCGCCTCGGCGCCGCGCAGTCGCAGGACATGCGCGACGAGCTCGAGCGCGCCGGCGTGCGCGTCCTCGAGGGCGAGGGGCGGCTGAACGGCGCCGAGCGCGTCTCCGTCTCCACCGGCCGGTCCGTCGAGAAGGTCGACGCCGACACGATCGTCGTCGCGACCGGGGCCCGGCCGCGCGAGCTGCCGACCGCGAGGCCGGACGGCGAGCGCATCCTGACCTGGACGCAGCTCTACTCGCTCGAGGCGCTGCCCGAGCACCTCATCGTCGTCGGCTCCGGCGTGACCGGCGCCGAGTTCGCCTCCGCCTACCGGAACCTCGGCGCGCGCGTCACCCTCGTCAGCTCGCGCGAGCGCGTGCTCCCCGGCGAGGACCTCGACGCGGCGCTCGTGCTGCAGGACGTGTTCGAGAAGATCGGGCTCGAGGTGCTCGGCAAGTCGCGCGCCGACAAGGTCGAGCGCCTCGGGGACGGCGTCCTCGTGACGCTGTCCGACGGTCGCGTCGTCGAGGGCTCGCACTGCCTCATGGCGGTCGGCTCCATCCCGAACACGCAGGGCATCGGCCTCGAGGAGGCCGGCGTGCTGCTCGCCGACTCCGGCCACATCCGGGTGAACCGGGTCGCTGGCACAAGCGTCCCCGCGATCTACGCCGCCGGCGATTGCTCCGACTTCCTCCCGCTCGCCTCCGTCGCGGCGATGCAGGGCCGCACCGCGGTCTTCCACGCGATGGGCGACGTCGTGCAGCCGACGGAGCTGCGCAACGTGACGTCGAACATCTTCACATTCCCCGAGATCGCGACCGTCGGGTGGCAGCAGCCGCAGATCGAGGACGGCACCGTCCGCGGCGTCATCGGCAAGCTCGAGCTCGAGCCGAACCCCCGCGCGAAGATGCAGGGCATCGAGCACGGCTTCGTGAAGATCTTCGCGACGACGACCACGCGGCAGGTGCTCGGCGGCGTCGTCGTCGCGCCGAAGGCGTCGGAGCTCATCCTGCCGATCTCGATCGCCGTCGAGCACCGCTTGACCGTGGACGAGCTCGCTCGCGCGTTCTCCGTCTACCCATCGCTGTCGGGCGCGATCACCGACGTCGCACGGGCGATGCACATCGTGCAGTAGGCAGCAGGTGCCTCCCGGCGGCTCAGCCGCTCGCCAGCGCGTGCAGGCGCGCATAGACGGCGCTCGTCCGCAGCAGCGCCTCGTGGGTCCCGATGGCGTCGACGCGCCCGCGGTCGAGCACGACGATGCGGTCGGCTGAGCGGATCGTGCTGAGCCGGTGCGCCACGACGAGCGTCGTGCGGCCGGCCCGCAGGCGCGCGAGCGCCTCCTGCACGAGTCGCTCCGACTCGACGTCGAGCGCGGACGTCGCCTCGTCGAGCAGCAGGATGCGGGGGTCGCGGATGAGCGCCCTGGCGATCGAGATGCGCTGGCGCTGTCCGCCGGAGATCCGCCCGCCGCGCTCGCCGAGCCGGGTGTCGAGCCCCTCCGGCAGCGTCGTCATGAGCTCGAGCGCGTTCGCCGCGCTCAGGGCGTCCTCGATCCGCTCCTCCGGCACGGCGCCGAGGCCGAACGTCACGTTGTCGCGGATCGTGCCCGTGAAGAGCACCGAGTCCTGCGGGACGACGGAGACCCAGCGACGCACGGAGCGCATGTCGAGCTCCTCGATGTCGGCGTCGTCGATCAGGATGCGCCCGGAGGTCGGACGGAGGAAGCCGAGCGCGAGGTTGAGCGCCGTCGACTTGCCCGAGCCGGAGGGTCCGACGAACGCGACCGTCTCGCCGGGGTGCACCTCGAGGTCGAGCCCGTCGACCGCCGGCTGCGGGGCGTCCGGATAGCGGAAGCCGACGCCGTCGAAGCGGAGGCGTCCGCGCACCGACGGGACGACGCGCTTGCCCTCGTTCCGCTCGACGTCGGGCTCCTCGAGCACCTCCGCGATGGAGCGCAGCGACTCGCGGCCCTTGGCGATGAGCGGGATCAGGTTGAGGAGGTTCACGATCGAGTTCGTCAGGGCGATGAAGTAGGTCGACAGCAGCACGACCTGGCCGGGCGTGACGGGGAAGAGCCGCGTGAGCGACACCCAGGCGGCGCCGACGAGGCAGACGACCGCGAGCAGCTGGAAGGAGACCCAGGCGAGGGCGCCGAAGCGGCCGTTGATGACGTCGAGGGAGAAGCCGGAGTCGCGCACGCTGCGTGCGCCCGCGAGCACCCGCTCGGTCGCGTGCTCCTCGAGGCCGTGGGCGCGCGTCACCGGGAGCAGCGAGGCCATCTCGCCGACGCGGGAGGAGAACTGCTCGACGTCCCTGCGGAACTGCTCGTTGCCGCGCTGGGCGCGGGCCCGTACCGAGTGCAGCAGCACGACGGCGATGGGCACCACGAGGGCGAGGAGCACGAGGAAGCCCGGCGTCTGGACGGCGAGCACGATGATCGCGCCCGTCGCGACGCCGATGCCGGACAGCGCCGGATTCGCGCCCTGCAGCAGCATCGTCTCGACGTTCTCCACGTCCCGGACGACCTTGGTCTGGATCACGGAGGAGTGCGAGCGGGCGTGGAAGCCGATCGAGAGCTCCTGGAGCCGGTGCGTCAGGCGGTTGCGCAGGCTCACGCCGAGGTCGCGCATGGTCGAGCTGAAGAGGCGCACCCAGAGCTGGTTGACCGGGTAGTTGAGCGCGATGAGCGCGGCGGCGATGCCGCCGAGCAGCAGCAGCTGCGCCGTCGTGCCGCCCTGCACGACGGTGTCGATGACCGCAGCCGTGATGACAGGGATGACCCAGAGCGGGCTGTCCTTGACGAGGAACGCCACGGCCGCGAGGGCGAGGCGCCCGGTGCGCGGGCGCAGCTCGCGGGCGAGCAGGCGGAACGGCCGCTGCGCGGACGCGGGGACGGCACCGGAGGTCATGGTGCTCCGATTATCCTGCGGGGGCCGCCCGGGGGCCGGCTCAATCGGCGATGGTGAGCAGCAGGTGCCCGGAGGACACCGTCTGGCCGACGGGGGCGTTGATGCCCTGCACGACGCCGTCCTTGTGCGCCGCGAGCGGCTGCTCCATCTTCATCGCCTCGAGCACGACGACCGTCTCGCCCTTGACGACGCGCTGACCCTCCGCGACGGCGACCTTGACGATCGTCGCCTGCATGGGCGCCTTGACGGCATCGCCCGTCGCGGTCTCGACGGCGCCGTGCGCGCGGCGCTTCGGCGGGGCCGTCGTGCCGGGGGAGCCGCCGCTCGCGCCGCTCGCGCCGACGAGCTTCGCCGGCAGGCTCACCTCGACGCGCTTGCCCCCGACCTCGACGACGACCGTCGTGCGGGCGACGGGGGACTTCGGCTCGGCGAGCTCGCCGGACCACGGCTCGACGTCGTTCTGCCACTCGTTCTCGATCCACGAGGTGTAGACGGAGAAGGGCTCGGCGGCGAACGCCGGGTCGCGGACGACCTTGCGGTGGAACGGCAGCACGGTCGGCAGGCCCGCGACCTCGAACTCGTCGAGCGCGCGCCGCGCCCGCTCGAGCGCGTCGGCGCGGGTCGCGCCGGTCACGATGACCTTGGCGAGCAGCGAGTCGAACGCGCCGGAGATGACGTCCCCGGTCGTCACGCCGGAGTCGACGCGGATGCCGGGGCCGCCGGGGAAGCGGAGCGCGTTCACCGGGCCGGGGGACGGCAGGAAGTTCAGGCCCGGGTCCTCGCCGTTGATCCGGAACTCGAAGGAATGGCCCTGCGGGACCGGGTCCGGGTAGTCGAGCACGCCGCCCTCCGCGAGGCGGAACTGCTCGCGGACGAGGTCGATGCCGGTGACCTCCTCGGAGACCGGGTGCTCGACCTGGAGGCGCGTGTTCACCTCGAGGAAGGAGACCGTGCCGTCGGAGCCGATGAGGAACTCGCAGGTGCCGGCGCCGAGGTAGCCGACCTCCTTGAGGATCGCCTTGGAGCTCTCGTCCAGG
>JAGIAU010000102.1:1908-7556 GCA_017744755.1 Microbacteriaceae bacterium | reverse complement strand
GCACGCCGCACTCTACGTGCTGCTCGACCAGGTCCACTTCGACGCGGCCCACCGCGCGCTCATGTACTCGCGTACCTACTTCATCGAAGGCCGCTACGCCTTCACCATCCTGCGCAACTCCTGACCGGCCGCCCGGGCGTCACCGGCCCGCTGTACATGTCAAGCATAATCTTGCTATGTTGTTTGACAACTAGTCAGACGACAGGAGTCCCGGAACCGTGCCAGACCGACTCGGAGGCGAAGGCGCCTCCCTCCTCGCAGACCTCGTCACGGCGACGCGAACGATCGGCTCCGATCCCTCGCTCGTGCTCCACGGGGGCGGCAACAGCTCGGTGAAGGCCGAGTGGCTCGGCTACGACGGCCTCGCGGAGCCAGTGCTCCTCGTCAAGGGCAGCGGCAGCGACATGGGCGCCATCGAAGCCGGCGGCTTCACACCGCTCGCGCTCGACCGGATCCGTCGGCTCCTCCCGCCCGCCGTCGTGCCCGCCGAATCGCTCATGCCCGAGCTGCTCGCCGCCCGCCTCGACCCCGCAGCGCCCGTCCCATCCGTCGAGACCCTCGTGCACGCCGCCATCCCTGCGCGTTTCGTGCTGCACAGTCACGCGGACGCGGTGCTCGCGGTCACCGACTCCCCCGATCCCCGCGCCGCCGCCTCGCGCGTCTGGGGCGCCCGGGTCGCCGTCCTCGACTATGCGACCCCCGGCTACCCTCTTGGTGCAGCTGTCGCCGACCTCGTCGCCTCGTGGGGAGCCGAGATCCCCCCCTCCGGCGCGATCGTCGTGCTCGGCCACGGCGTCTTCGTCTACGGCGACGACGCGGCGACCGCGCTCGCCGAGCACGAGGCCGTCATCGCCGCGGCGAACGCCGCGCTCCCGGATGTCGTCCTCCCCGCGCCCCCCGCGACGGCCGCGCCCGATCCCGCCGCGATCAGTGCGCTGCGCCGTGCCATCGGCGAGGCGCTCGGCCGCCCGGTGATCGTCACCCGGCACCCCGACAGCCCCGTCGCGGCGCTGCGCGACGGCGACCCGACGCTCCTCGCGGAGGTGGCGCGCGGCGTCGCCACGCCGGACCACGTCACCTGGACCGGCCCGTGGATCGCGCTCGACGCCGACGTCACGCGCTACGCCGCCCGCTACGCCGCATACGTCGAGGAGCATGCTGACCGTCGCGGCGAGCGGATCGAGCCGGCCCCCGCCGCCCCGCGGGCGATCGTCGACGAGGTGCTCGGCTTCCTCACGGTCGGCCGCGATCCGGGTCACACCGGTGCGGCCGCGGACATCGTCGAGCACACCGCCGCGGTCGCGCTGCGCGCCCGCGCCCTCGGCGGCTACGCGCCGCCGTCCGCCGCGCACGTCTTCGACCTCGAGCACTGGGGCGCGCAGCAGGCGAAGGCGGTGCGCCGCGACATCGACGGCGAGCACGCCGGGAAGATCGCACTCGTCACCGGCGCCGCCTCCGGCATCGGGCGGGCCTGCGCCGAGGCGCTGCTCGCCGACGGCGCCGTGGTGGCCGCGTGGGACATCTCCCCCGCCGTGCGCGAGGTCTCCGACTCCTCTCGATGGCTCGGCCAGGTCGTCGACGTGACCGACACCGCCGCGCAGGAGGCGGCGATCACCGAGATCGTCGAGCGCTTCGGCGGCCTCGACATCGTTGTGCCGGCGGCCGGGATCTTCCCGGCCGCGAAGCACCTGAAGGACCTCGACGCCCCGCTCTGGGAGCGCAGCCTCGCGATCAACGTCTCCTCCGTCGCGACGCTCTTCCGGCTCGCGCACCCGCATCTGGCGAACGCGATCGGGGGCGGCCGAGTCGTCGTCATCGCCTCGAAGAACGTCGCAGCGCCCGGCCCGGGCGCTGCCGCATACTCCGCCTCCAAGGCGGCGCTCAACCAGCTCGCGCGCGTCGCCGCCCTGGAATGGGCGCCCGAGGGGATCCGGGTGAACATCGTCAACCCGGACGCCGTCTTCGACACCGGCCTGTGGACCCCCGAACTGCTCGCCCAGCGCGCCGAGCACTACGGGCTCCAGGTCGACGAGTACAAGCGACGCAACCTGCTGCGCACTGAGGTGACGAGCACGCAGGTCGGCCGTCTCGTCAGCGTCGCGGCCGGCAGCGTCTTCGACTCGACGACCGGCGCCCAGCTGCCCATCGACGGCGGCAACGAGCGAGTGATCTAGGAGCACCGATGCGACAGAGCACCACGAACGGCCCGATCGACTACCGCAACGACGGCGAATGGGGCCCCGCCTACCTGCTGCGGACCGACAGCCTCGACCTCGGCGTCGTACGGCTGCGGCCAGGCGACCTCGTCGACAACCACTACCACGAGCACTGCGACGAGTCATTCGTCGTACTCGAGGGCGAGTGCACGCTGTGGACCGACATGAGCCGCCGCAGCACGATGCGGCAGGGCGAGGTCTACAGCTGCGCCCCGGGTGAGCGGCACTGCGTCGTCAACGAGAGCGACGCGGACTGCCGCTTCGTCTTCATCAAGTCCCCGCCGAGCCCCGGCGACACGATCCCCGACGCATGGCTGCCCCCGCGGGCTGCCGATGCCGGCTGAACCGAACCAAGCAATAGGAAAGGACCCGATCATGGCTGACCTCGACGGCAACATCGACTCCAAGGACTTCGGCGTGAACCGTCCGCAGGAGACCCCCGGCTTCCCCGTCAAGGGCGCCGGCCAGCTCGACTTCGGCATGCGGCACCGACTCGCCCGGATCTTCAGCGACGAGGGACGCACGGTCATGCTCGCGTTCGATCACGGCTACTTCCAAGGCCCGACCTCCGGCCTCGAGCGGGTCGACCTGAACATCGTCCCGCTCGCGCCGCACGCGGACGCCCTCATGGCGACCCGCGGCATCCTGCGCTCCGTCGTCCCGGCGCAGACCGACGCCGCACTCGTGCTCCGCGCCTCCGGCGGCCCCTCGATCCTCAAGGAGCTCTCCGACGAGCGGATCGCGATGGACATCGAGGACGCCGCGCGCATCGACGCGGCCGCGGTCGCCGTCCAGGTGTTCGTCGGCGGCGAGCACGAGACCCAGTCGATCCAGAACCTGACGACGCTCATCGACGCCGGCTACCGGCTCGGCATCCCGGTGCTCGGCGTCACCGCGGTCGGCAAGGAGCTCGCGCGCGACGCCCGCTACCTCGGCCTCGCGACCCGCATCATCGCCGAGCTCGGCGCCCAGCTCGTCAAGACCTACTACTGCGAGGACGGCTTCGAGCAGGTCACCGCGGGCTGCCCCGTCCCGGTCATCATGGCCGGCGGGAAGAAGCTCGCATCGCTCGACGCCCTGACCATGGCCTACAAGGCGGTCTCCGAGGGCGCCGCGGGCGTCGACATGGGCCGGAACATCTTCCAGCGCGTCGCGCCGGCGGCGATGATCCAGGCGGTGCGCTCGGTCGTGCACGACGGCGCGACGCCCGAGCAGGCCCACGCGGCCTACCGCGAGCTCTCGAACGGCGCCAATGACTGATCCAGCGCCGCTCCTCGAGGAGTCCGCCGCGCGCGAGGCGATCGTCGAGGTCGGCCGCCGGCTCTGGCAGCGCCAGTACGTCTCTGCCAACGACGGCAACGTCTCGGTGCGCATCGACGCCGACCGGATCCTGTGTACGCCCACGATGACGAGCAAAGGCTGGATGGAGCCGAGCGATCTCGCGATCGTGCGCATCGCCGACGGCGAGGTGCTGGATCGGGGCACGGGGCGTGGTCCATCGAGCGAGGTCCGCCTCCACCTCGGGGTCTATCGGGAGCGACCAGACATCGGCGCCGTGGTCCACGCGCATCCGATGCACGCGACTGCGTTCGCGATCCGAGGCGAGGCGCTTACCGCGCTCCTCATGCCGGAGAGCGTCGTCGCGCTTCCCCGCGTGCCGCTGGCCCGCTACGCGACCCCGTCGACAGACGCTGTGCCGGAGTCGATCCACCCATTTGTGCGCACCGATCGCGCCTGCCTGCTCGAGCAGCACGGTGCGATCGCCTGGGACACCGACCTCGAGTCCGCCTATCTCACGATGGAGCGCATCGAATATTCGGCCCAGATCACGCTCCTGCTCCGCCAGCTCGGCGGGGTGCGCGAACTCGACGCCGACCAGGTCGCGGCGATCGTCGAGCGCTTCGGGCTCGGCCCGCTGCCCGCGACCTCCCTGGAGGGATGAACCCGATGAACGAACTCCTCGAGCTCGCCGTCACGGTCGCGAGCGAGGGCGCGAAGCTCGCGGCCCGCCGCCGGACCGAGCCCGTGACGGTGGCCGCGACGAAGTCCTCTCCGGTCGACGTCGTCACCGCGGTCGATCGCGAGGTGGAGGCGCTCATCCGCGACCGGATCGCCGCGGCCCGGCCCGACGACGGCTTCCTCGGCGAGGAGTCCGACGCGGCAGGCGGCTCGTCGGGGCTCACCTGGGTCGTCGACCCGATCGACGGCACCGTCAACTTCCTCTATGGCGTCCCGCTCTACGCGGTGAGCGTCGCCGTGGTCGAGGGCGGCACCGATCCCGCCACCTGGACGCCGCTCGCAGGCTGCGTCGTCAACGTCGCCGCCGGCGAGGTCTTCGCCGCGGCCCGCGGCGAAGGCGCGACGCTGAACGGCGAGCCGATCTCGGTCTCCGCACCGGCGGACCTCGCGACCAGCCTGCTCATCACCGGCTTCGGCTATGACCCGGCGGTGCGCGCCGAGCAGGGCGCCGTGGCAGCCCGCCTGCTGCCGCAGGCCCGCGATCTACGACGCACCGGTTCCTGCGCCATCGACCTGTGCTGGATCGCGGCCGGGCGCGCGGACGCGTATTGGGAGCGCGGCGTGCACGTCTGGGACTTCGCCGCCGGGTTGCTCATCGCCGCGGAGGCGGGCGCCGCCGTCGAGGTCGGCGAGGGCGGGAGCGGCGAACTGCTCGTCGTGGCGACCGCGCCGACGATCCGGGCGGAGTTCGCCGCGGCGCTCGCGCGGGCGACGTCCGCCACGAGCTGAGGACGGGCGCTCGGCACTAGCCGACCTTGTGCAGCCAGACGACCGGGGCGTCGGCGTGGGCGTGGCGGAAGGCCTCCAGCTCGTCGTCCCACGCCTGGCCGAGCGCGATGCGCAGCTCGCGGTGCAGCTCGAAGGCGTTCGCCCCCGCCGTCTCGAGGGCGTAGCGCACCCGGTCCTCGGGAATGACCGTGTTCCCCGCGGAGTCCGTCTGCGCGTGGAAGATGCCGAGATCGGGCGTGTGCATCCAGCGGCCGCCGTCGCGGCCGTCCCCGGCGTCCTCGGTGACCTCGTAGCGCAGGTGCTCCCAGCCGCGCAGCGCCGAGGCGATCGCGGCGCCGCTGCCGGGCGCGCCCTCCCAGGCGTAGACGGCGCGCTGCGCGCCGGGCATCATCGGCTGCTCGCGCCAGGCGAAGTTGACGGCGAGATCGAGGGCGCGCCCTGCGGCCCACTCGATGTGGGGGCACAGCGCCTTCGGCGCCGAGTGCACGTAGAGCACGCCTCGGGCGACGGATCCGGACGACACGAAACGGGCCACGATCTCCTCCATTCGAGCCGCGTCTCGTCAGATGCGGCTTCCCCACCGATCTCGAGTCGTGCGAATGGCGCGTGGCGCCTATGCGGTTGTGGTCTTCAGTATGAAGCGCCGGTTGAAGGATTACAACTCTGTCATTCCGGCGGCGTGTC
>JAGIAU010000102.1:0-1898 GCA_017744755.1 Microbacteriaceae bacterium | reverse complement strand
TTGTGGACCCAGTATGCGGGGCCCGCCAGCGGATTACAAGCGTGTCATTCCCGTGTCGGAACGACCGTCCGCCTACCCCGCGACGGGCTCGAGCGCGGGCGCGGGCTTCGGCGACGCCTCCGCCTTCGTCCGTCGCCCCCGCTTCGGCGGCGGCGCGTAGCCGAACGGCGCGACCTGGCCGAGCTTCGTCCGCGCCTCCGTGAGCCACTCGAGCTCCGCCTGCAGCGACGAGCGTCGGCGCGCGAGCACGACGTCGGCGAGCAGGTCGTCGGGCGCCTCGGCGAGGGCTCTGGCGAGCTCCTCGCGGGCGAGCGCGTTCTGCGCGTTCATGAGCGAACGCACGTCCGCGCCCGGCAGCGTCGCCGACAGCGTGACCTTGAGCGCGAGCTGGTCGCGGGCCCCGGGCTCGCCCTGCGGGATCGGCGCGGCGAGCCACGCCTCCGCCTCTGCGCGGCCCTGCTCGGTGAGCTCGTAGCGGAGCTTGCCGGAGGCGTCCTTCGGGAGCGCCGCCACGACGCCGTCGCGCTCGAGGCGCTTGAGCGTCGTGTACATCTGGGCGTCGATGACGTCCTCCGCGCCGCCCGTCCGGCGGCGGAACTCGCTCGCGAGCTGCAGGCCGTACGCGGGGCCGAGGGTGAGGATCGCGAGGAGGGCGTTGCGCACGGTCACGCGCTCACCCTACCGGGTAGAAGCATTCGCGATGACCGGCGGCGCTACCCGACGAGGTGCGCCTCGATGCCGCGGGCCTGCGCGGCTCGTGCGACACGCGCATCGGTGGTCGCGAGCCCGCCTCCGACCGCTTCCGCGGTATGGACCACGATGGCGTCGGGCATCCGCAGACGCGTCTCGGCGCGGACCCGGGCGATCCTCGCCTCCTCGCCGGCTACGGCCGGAACCGGCATGATCCCGAGCTTCTCGAGCGAGCGCCTCGCCGTGTCGACGACGCCGGCCTCGGCCGGATGGACCAGCGCCTCGGCCAGCGTCACGACGGAGACCCCGAACTCGTCGAGCACGTTCGCCGCGAGCCATTCGACCGCGGCGGCATGGTGTCCGTCCTCCGGCCGGAGATACGCGATCAGGACGCCGGCATCGAGGGTGATCACTCGGGCCACTCGTTGTGCAGCTGCTCGCGCCAGTCCTCGGGGTAGATGCCGGCAGGCATCATCCGCGCGCCCTCCCGCACCTCGCGCCGGCGGCGCGCCAGGACGTCGGCGTTCGACTCCCGCAGCGCGTCGACCCCGGTCTCCACGACCCGCAGCAGCAGGCGCGAGCGCGACTCCCCCGGCCACTGGCGCTCGAGCCGGTCGAGGACGAGCTTGAGCTCATCGGTCTCGGTCACCGCATAGCGCGGACGGCTGGTCGGCACGGCGCGAGTGTAGCACTCGCTTCCCGGTGTCGCACCGGAGCGGCGGCGGAGCGCGCTACTCCTGCTCGCACTTCGACAGGTCGGTCTCCGCGAGCGGCTGGTCGGCCTCGATGAGGTAGGTGACCTCGAGGACGACCGGGACGTCGCCCTCGTTGACGCCCTCGTGCACGTAGTCGGCGCCCTCGACGATCGCGTCGCCCGCGTGGTACTCGTGCACGCCGCTCGGGTAGATCGGCGCGTAGTGCGTGAGCGTGCCCTGCTTGACGACGCCGACCAGCTGGCCGTGGTGGCAGTGCTCCCCCGTCCCGGCGCCCGGCTGGATCGTGATCTCGCGGATGACGACCTGGACGCCGTCGGCGTCCTCGACGCTGACCTCGACGGAGGAGGGGTACTCGCCCTTCGCGAGGTCCGTGGCGACGACGGGTGCGGCGGCGCAGCCCGCGAGCGGGAGGCAGAACGCGCCCGCGGCGAGCAGGGCTGCGGCGCCTCGAGGAACGAGCACCCGCCTGTGCAGGGGCGTCCGCCCCGAGAT
>JAGIAU010000101.1 GCA_017744755.1 Microbacteriaceae bacterium | reverse complement strand
GCCGTGCCCGCCGCCGCCGCGCCGTCGCCGGCCGAGACGCCCGGCGACGCCCTGCTGCACGCGGTCGGCGACGTCACCACGAGCGTGGCCGAGACGCCGGAGGCCGGAGCGGAGTACCGCTTCACGCTGACGACCGACGAGGGCGCCTCCTTCGCGATCTCGGGCGCCTTCGACCAGCCCGTGAAGGGCGCCGTGCGTCTCGACGGGACCTTCCTCGTCCCGGCCGAGGTCGCCGCGGCCGCGGGTCTGGCCCCGGGGGCGGTCGCCGAGGCGGACAGCGAGGTCGGCGCGGCCGTCATCGCCGCCGCGACCGAGCCGCTCGTGACGGTCGAGTCGACGCGCGTGACCGCGCCGCAGGCGCGGCCGGGGTCGGCCGCGATCGGCGCGACGGCGCACGGCGTCGACGTCGCCATCATCACGTCGAGCCCACGCGGCGCCAACTACGTGCCGACGAACCAGCAGATCATCGACGCCGTCGCCGCGACGAGCGCGTACTGGGTCGACGGCACGGCCGGCGGCATCAGCGCGATCCAGGTCAACGGCTCGCCCGTGCGATACGCGACAGGCTACGACTGCGCGGCGGGCGATCCCGCGCTGGCCGGCATGCTGAACGAGGCGGCCGCGAAGTTCGGCCACGCAGGCGCCTCCTACTACGAGGACCCGCTCTCGCCGGCCAGGCACCTGCTCGTCATCCTGCCCGACACGAGCTCCTGCCCGAGCCTGAGCTGGGGATTCGCGCACGTCGGCACCGATGCGGCGTCGAGCGGCTGGATCGTGATGCCCGCCCGCTCGACCTCCTACACCCCGACGCTCGTCCACGAGTTCGGGCACAACATCGGCATGCTGCACAGCTATGCCATCGCGAACAACTGCGACACCTCGGTGCTGTGGCTCGAGCCGAGCTGCGGTGCCTACGAGTACTGGGACCTGTACAGCCCGATGGGTCTCGAGGTGCTGCCCGGCGGCGGGCCGGAGTTCTCGGTTCCGGCGCTCGACGCCGCGCACCGCGCCTACTTCGGCTTCCCCGCGGACTACGCCGTGACGCATCCGGCCGGGACCGTGGCGACCTACCAGCTCCGCACGCTCGACGGCGCCGCGCCGACCTCGAGCGTGCACAAGACGATCCGGGTCGACGAGCCCGGCACCGGCCGCATGCTCTTCATCGAGTACCGGGCGGGGACCGGCACCGACGCCGCGGCCGTGTTCATGGACAACGGCGGCCAGATCGGCCGCACCTCGACGAACAGCGGATGGACCTCCTGCAGCGAGCCGAGCGCCTCCTGCACGAGCGGCTATGGCTACGGGAGCGGCGTCCGCGTGGTCGAGGCCGTCCCGCCGCCGGCGGGCGAGCCGGGATACGGTCCCGGCGGCGCGTTCTGGGGCGCCACCGCGGCGACCCCGGTCGTCACGAACGCCTCCTACCCCGGCTTCCGCGAGCTCGCGGAGGAGGCCGGCGAGGAGTACGTCTCGACGAACGGCGGCGTCCGCGTCCGGATCCTCTCGACCTCCGGCGGCATCGCCACGGTGGAGGTGCAGAGCGGCGCGTCCCTCACGGCCGCGCCGGTCCCCGTCATCGCCGGCAAGCCGAAGGCGGGCGAGACGCTCACGGCCCAGGTCGGCACCTGGTCGCCCGCCCCCGTCACGACGACGATCGAGTGGCTCCGCGACGGCGTCGTCGTCGCCACCGGGCCGAGCGACTACGTCGTGCAGCCCGGCGACGTCGGCCACTCCTTCCAGGTGCGGGTCACCGGCTCGAAGGTCGGCTACGTCAGCGCGTCGCGCACCAGCAGCATCGTCAAGATCTGGTCCATGACGACCTATCCGGATCCGCTCCAGAACTTCGTCGCGCAGGCCAACCGCGACTTCATCGGCTCCGAGCTCTCCGACCCCGCCGTCGCCTACTGGGCCGGATGGACGAGCACGAACGGCCGGTCCGCGTTCATCTCCCAGCTCGCGACCTCGTCCGAGTGGGTGCGCGCGATCGTCAACGGCTTCTACCAGGACACGCTCGGCCGCGCCGGCGAGGCCAACGGGGTGAACTTCTGGTCGAACCAGATCGCCACCCGCCAGATGACGGTCGCGACGGTCGCCGCGCAGTTCTACTCGTCGAACGAGTACTTCAACAACATCGGCGGCGGCACGAACGCGTCCTGGGTCACCGACCTGTATCAGAAGCTGATGTTCCGCACGCCGTCGACGACGGAGCGGAACTTCTGGGTCGGCCAGATCGCCTCGGGGTCGATGAACCGGCTGCAGGTGGCGAGCTTCTTCTACGGCTCGATCGAGAAGCGGCGCCTGCGGGTGAACGAGCTGTACGAGAAGATCCTGAACCGCACGCTGCCGACGACGGACTCCGGGTACGCGTTCTGGGCGGACTGGCTGAGCACGCACGATGACATCGACCTGGCGGTCGTGCTGGCGACCACGGGCAACGAGTACTTCGACAAGGCGCAGACCCCGCACTGAGCCGCATCGCGAGCTCGGCGTTCGGGATCTAGCCCCGCTCCGGCACGCCGCGGCGCGCCGCCTCCAAGACCGGCTCCAGCCGGGCGATGACGACCGCCTGCCGGGCGAGCGCGTTCGCCTCCCGGTCTCGGCGCAGCGCCGCCACGCCGATCAGGAAGTCCTCGGCGGGCGCAGCGGGCACCGGATGCGCGTATCGCGCCGCCTCGGCCGCGAGCGACTGCGCCACGACCGCGCGGCTCCGGGGATCCATCGACGGCGCCTGGCGGAGGAAGGCGGCGATGCGCCGCGCGAGCGCGTCCGGCAGCCGGGCCGCGTCGGCGATCCGGGCCCACTCGGCCAGCGGCGGCGGCACCGGCATCGCGAACGGCGCCGGCTGGGCCACCCGCTCGTGCATCGCGTAGGTGCCGGCGAGCAGGTCGCCGAGCCGCTTCGTGCGCGGCGACAGCAGACCCGTGACCGCCGCCGTGCCGCCGACGGTCATGAACAGCTCGAGCACGCCCACGAGCGCCCGGATGAACGCGTGGCGGAACGTGATCGCGCCGCCGTCGTCGCGCACGATGCGGACGCCGAGCGCGAGCCGCCCGAGCGACTTGCCGCGGGAAAGCGTCTCCACGAGCGCCGGCAGGACGACGAGGCAGACGACCGCCACGATGACGACGAGCGCCGTCGTCGTCGCCTGGTCGATGCCCGACGTCGCGTTCATCAGGAGCCAGATGGCTCCGGCGCCCACCGCGAGCGTCGCGACGAAGTCGATGATCGTGCTCGCGGCGCGCAGCGCGAACGAGGCGGGGCGCAGGTCGACGGCGACCGCGTCGCCGGTCACCAGGTCGTCGTCAGCCATGTCTCATTGCTAGCAGACTATGAGGCAGGCTTGTGCCGAGCGATGAAGGGAGACGACGCATGGACCTCGACGCGCTCGCCGCCGCCCGCCAGGCGGAGTGGGACCGGCTCGACCGGCTCGGCCGCGGCGGCATCCGCACCGGCGCCGAGGCCGACGAGCTCATCACCCGGTATCAGGCGGCCAGCTCCGACCTCGCGACGATCCGCAGCACGGCCGGCAGCACCGCGCTCGGCGACCGCCTGACGGTGCTCGTCGCCCGCGCCCGGCTCCGCTTCGCCGGCACCCCGCTGAACCCGCTCGAGCGGATCCCCGAGTTCTTCGTCCTCCATCTCCCGGCCGCGCTCTACCGGCTGCGATGGCTGACCATCGCGGTCGCCGGCGCGTTCCTCCTCGTCGCGGTCGCGTACGGCGTCTGGGCGGCCTCCTCGCCGCAGCTCATCGCCGCGCTCGGCTCGCAGGCGGACATCGACCAGTACGTCGAGGAGGACTTCGTCGGCTACTACTCCGAGCACGGGGAGGGACCGTTCGCCGCGCTCGTATGGACGAACAACGCGTGGATCGCCGCGCAGTCCGTCGCATTCGGGATCAGCGGCCTCTTCGTCCCCTGGGCGCTGCTGCAGAACGCCCAGGGCATCGGGCTGTCCGGCGCCATGATGGGCACGCACGGGCACCTCGACACGTTCCTGCTGTACCTCGCCCCGCACGGCCAGCTCGAGCTGTACTCGCTCTTCGTCGCGATGGCCGGCGGACTCGCGATCTTCTGGTCGTGGATCGCGCCTGGGCCGCGCACGCGCGGGGCATCGCTCGCCGCCGCGGGCCGCTCGCTCTTCACCGTGACGATCGGCCTCGCCATCTCGCTGCTCGTCAGCGGCCTCATCGAGGGCATCGTGACCCGGCAGGAGTGGCCGTGGTGGATCAAGATCGGGATCGGCTCGGTCGCACTGCTGGGGTTCCTCGGCTACCAGTGGATCCTCGGACGCCGGGCGCATCTGGCCGGCCAGACCGGCGACCTCGACGAGTTCGAGGCGGGCGCCAGGCAGCTCACGGCGGGCTGATGCCGCGCCTGCGGGCTGACGCCGCGCCTGCGGGCTGACGCCGCGCCTGCGGGCTAGCGCCGCGCCTCATGATCGGCGGCGAGCCGTCGCCCGCCGACCCCGATCACCAGGAACAGCAGGCCGGCGAACGCGGCCGCGCCGAGCAGCCAGACGACGCCCGGTCCCAGGAGCGGTGCGTCCGTCCACCACCAGCCCGGGTCGTCGGGATCCGTCGAGTCGATGGTGCCGGCCGAGTAGCGCAGGACGACGGCGTTCAGCGCCAGGGCGTTCGACAGCACGAGCCCGACGACGACGGACCAGCGCTGGGCGGCCCCGTGGTCCGCGAGGTGCGCCGAGGTCCGCTCGTCCAGGAGCGCGACGACGAGCAGCATGACCATGATCGGGAGGACGTAGCGCGGCTGGACGTAGGCGCCGACCGCTGCCCTCGTCTGGATCTGCAGCAGCAGCGGGAAGCCCCACATCGCGAGCAGCATGAGGACGAGGGCGAGCGACTTGCGCACCGTGACCCGGCGCAGGCCCGCGAACGCGGCCATCGCGAACACGGCCCAGCCGACGACCCACACCATCGCGTCGAGCGGCACGTCGAACCAGCCGAGGTCCCACTCGCCGAGGGCGCCCGCCCAGAGCTCCGGCACCTGGAAGAGGTCGAGGCGCAGCAGCTGGAAGAACTCGTCGGCGGAGGTCGGCGGCGTGCCCAGGAGGCCCGTCCCCGCGGCCGCCGACTGGTGGCCGGCGAAGGCGCCGAGCGCGCCGATCAGGACGACGGCGGCTCCGGTCCCGAGCAGCCACGAGGCGTCCCGTCCCCGTCGCAGGCCGATGACGAGCGCGACGACGACGGCGAGGACGGAGAACAGGCCGGAGTCGGCGCGCGCCCCGGCGCCGAGGCCGGCCGCGAGCACGGCGAGCACGGCGAGCCCGATCCGGCGGCGTCCGCTCGATGAGGGGATGAGGAGCAGCGTCCCCATGACGGTCAGCGCGGACGTGATCGCCCAGCTGCTCGGGTTCACGGAGGCGACGAGGAACGCGCCGAGCGGGACGAGCGAGACGATCGGCACGAGGACCGCGGGCGCTCGCGCCCATCGGGGCGCGAGCGCGAGGAGCGCGCCGAGGAAGGCGAGGAACACGACGGCGTTGAAGATGCGGATCGCGGCGACGGAGCCCCAGATGTCCGGTCCGGCGAAGGCGCTCGTCACGAAGTAGTAGACCGGGGGGTACAGCCCGTCGGCGTTCACGCGGTCCGTCGCGCGCAGCTCGTACGGGTCGTCCACGACGATGCAGCTCGCGCTCTCCGCCCGGAACGCCGTGCAGGTCGTCGCGATCACTCCGGCGGGGATCCGGCGCTCGGCCGCGCTCGGCCCCGGCTCGCAGATCCCCGCCCGCTCGCCCGCACCGCACCAGATGCTCGCGAGGTGGAAGTCGTCATCCGGGCTCGACCCCGGAGCCGAGGCGAAGGCCCAGCCGACGAGCGACAGCAGGGCCAGGGCGAAGCTGGCGACGTGCATCCCGGCTCCCCGGAGACCCCGGTCCCGCGGTCCGCCCATCACTCCTGGATGGTATCGAACGCGTGCCGGCCTCCCGCGCGTCTCAGCTCCGGCGTTCGAACAGCCCCCGGTGCAGCCAGCCGCCGAGGAGCCCGCCGACGAGCGGGAACACGATGAACACCCAGAGCTGCGCGAGCGGCTCCGCGCCGCCGAAGATCGCGGTCGCGATCGAGCGGGCCGGGTTCACGGAGGTGTTGTCGATCGGGATCGACACGAGGTGGATGAGCGTGAGCGTCAGGCCGATGACGAGCGCTGCGAGGACGCTCCCGCGCATCGCGTGCGTCGCCCCCAGGATCACCAGGACGAACACGGCGGTGAGCACGATCTCGATCGCGATCGCCGCGCCGATGCCGAAGCCGCCGGGGGAGGCGCCGTCGAAGCCGTTGCTCGCGAAGCCGCCGGCGACCTGCGCGTCGAGCCAGCCGGGCGGGCCGGCCAGTCCGATCAGGAACAGCGCCGACGTCCCGACGGCGCCGCCGACGAGCTGCGCGAGCACGTAGAGCGGCACGTCGCGCCAGGCGAAGCGGCCGGCGGCGGCGAGACCGACCGTGACGGCCGGGTTGAAGTGGCCGCCCGAGATGGTGCCCCAGGCCGCCGCGCCGGCGAACACGGTCAGGCCGAAGGCGAGTGCGACTCCGAGCTGGCCGACGTTCCCTGCGGCGAAGAGCGCCGTGCCGATCGATCCGAACACGAGCAGGAAGGTGCCGAGGACCTCGGCGGCGAGCCGCTGCGCCTGGGACGGCTGCGCGGCGACCGCGGCGGCGGTCTCGGAGGGTTCGGTGGCGGCCATGGACGGGACTCCGTTCCGCACCGCACGGGCAGCGGTGCCCGAGGCCACGCTATCCCCGTGCGGCCCGCCTCACAAGCGGACGGGCGGCGTGCCGCAGGCTCGCCTCAGAGCCGTCCGGCCGCCTTGTACGCGAGGTAGCGGTCGGCGACGGCCGGCGGCAGCTCGCCGGGGGTGCCGGACACCCAGTCGCCGCCGAGCCGCCGGACGGCCGCGGCGACCGCGGCGCGATCCGCGACGGCGCGTTCCGCCGCCGCGGCGAGATAGACCTCGGACAGCCGTCCGCGTGCGCGTGCGGCGTCGCGGACGGCCGGGTCGTCGACGGCGGCGACGAGGACGAGGTGCTTCGCGGTCAGCTCCGGGAGGACGGCGAGGAGCGCGCGCGCCGCGGCCGGCGACTCCGGCGTCGTGGCGAGGACGACGAGGGCGCGCTGCGACGTCACCGAGCGGACGAGCCCTGGCAGAGCCGCCCAGTCGGACTCGATGAGCTCCGGCTCGACGGTCGCCATCGCGTCGACCATCCGGGACAGCAGCGCCGAGCCCGTGGCGCCCTGCACCCGCCCGCGGACGCGCCGGTCGTGCATCACGAGGTCGACCCGGTCGCCGCCGGCCGAGGCGAGCGCGCCGAGCAGCAGCGACGTCTCGAACGCGGTGTCGAGCCGCGTCTCGTTCCCGATCCGCGCCGCCGAGGTGCGGCCCGTGTCGAGGATCAGGACGACGCGGCGGTTCCGCTCGGGGCGCCAGGTGCGCACGACGAGGCCCGCGTCGGAGCGATCCGCCATGGCGGCGGCGCGGCGGGCGGAGGCGCGCCAGTCGATCGAGCGGACGTCGTCGCCGCGGACGTAGCCGCGGAGCGAGTCGAACTCGGTGCCCTGCCCGCGCACCATCACCGTCGTCGAGCCGTCGAGCTCGCGCAGCCGCGCGAGCCGGGACGGCAGGTG
>JAGIAU010000100.1 GCA_017744755.1 Microbacteriaceae bacterium | reverse complement strand
ACGCCAAGGTGCTCGTCTTCGACGAGCCGACCGCGGTGCTCACGCCGCAGGAGACCGACGAGCTCATGGCGATCATGCGTCAGCTCCGCGACGCGGGCACCGCGATCGTCTTCATCACCCACAAGCTCCGCGAGGTCCGCGAGGTCGCCGACCGCATCACGGTCATCCGGCTCGGCAAGGTCGTCGGAGAGGCCTCGCCGACCGCGACGAACGGGGAGCTCGCCTCGCTCATGGTCGGCCGCGATGTCGACCTCACCGTCGACCGGGCGCCCGCGAAGCCCGGATCCGACACCCTCGTCGTCGAGGGCCTCACGATCGCCGACCACACGGGCCATCTCGTCGTCAACGACCTGAGCTTCACCGTCCGCGCCGGCGAGATCGTCGGCGTGGCCGGCGTGCAGGGCAACGGCCAGACGGAGCTCGCCGAGGCGCTCGTCGGGCTCCGCAAGGTGCTGCACGGCAGCATCCGCCTCGACGGCGAGGACGTGACGAAGGCGAACGTCCGCCAGGTGCTCGACCAGGGCGTCGGCTACGTCCCCGAGGATCGCTCCTCGGACGGTCTCGTCAAGGAGTTCACGATCGCGGAGAACCTCATGCTCGACCGCGCGCACGGCGCCCCGTTCGTCCGGTTCGGTGCGGTGCAGCGCGGCGTGCTCGCGCGGTTCGCGGCGGAGCAGGTCGAGGAGTTCGACATCCGCACGCCCTCGATCAACGAGCGGGCCGGCCGGCTCTCCGGCGGCAACCAGCAGAAGGTCGTCGTCGCCCGCGAGCTGTCCCGGCAGCTCCGGCTCTTCGTCGCCTCGCAGCCGACCCGCGGCGTCGACGTCGGCTCGATCGAGTTCATCCACGAGCGGATCGTCGCCGAGCGCGACGCCGGCGCCGCCGTCCTCGTCGTGTCCACGGAGCTCGAGGAGATCCAGGCGCTGTCCGACCGCATCGTCGTCATGTACCGCGGCCGCATCGTCGGGATCGTCCCCGGCGGCACGAGCCGCGAGACGCTCGGCCTCATGATGGCCGGCGAGGTCCCCGCGGAGGTGGGCGCGTGAGCGAGCAGAACGCACCGGTGCAGCCGGTCGCCGACGCGGACGACCGGCTGGTCCCGGCGGAAGCGGGCGCCCCGACGCCGGAGGAGCGCCAGCGGGAGCGCTTCCGCACCGCGTTCCGCGACATCGTCCTCGGGAACGCGCTCGTCGGCGTCATCGCCGTCCTGCTCGCCATGATCGTCGGCTCGATCCTCATCGCCGCGACGGACGAGCAGGTCATCGCCGCGAGCGGCTACTTCTTCGCACGGCCGGGCGACACCTTCGCCGCGATCTGGGACTCGATCTCGGGGCGTACAGCGCGTTCTTCCAAGGCGCCGTCTACAACTTCCGCCGCCCCGACTTCGCCGACGCCATCAAGCCGCTCACGGAGACGCTGACCTTCGCGACGCCGCTCATCGCGGCGGGCCTCGGCGTCGGCCTGACCTTCCGCGCGGGCCTCTTCAACATCGGCGGCCAGGGGCAGATGCTGCTCGGGGCCGCGCTCGGCGGCTGGATCGGCTTTGCGCTGCCGCTGCCGATCGTCGTGCACCCGATCGTCGTCATCCTCATCGGCATGCTCGCCGGAGCGTTCTGGGCCGCCATCGCGGGCGTGCTCAAGGCGTACACGGGTGCCCACGAGGTCATCGTGACGATCATGCTCAACTACGTCGGCTACTACCTCGTCTTCTGGATGCTGTCGACGCCGGGGCTCCTGCAGCAGCCCGGGTCGAACAATCCGAAGAGCCCGCCGATCCTCGAGACGGCGGTGTTCCCGCCGCTCTTCGGCGACAAGTACAACCTGCACGTCGGCTTCCTCGTGTCCCTCGCGGCCGTCGTGGTCGTCTGGTGGCTGATCGAGCGCTCCTCGCTCGGCTTCCGGTTCCGCGCCGTCGGCCTCAACCCGAAGGCCGCCCGCACGGCCGGCATCGACACGAAGCGGATCACGATCATCGCGATGGCGATCTCGGGCGCGCTCATCGGCCTCGCCGGCGTGCAGCAGGTGCTCGGCACCGTGACGACCGGCTTCTCCGCCGGCATCGACGCGGGCATCGGCTTCGACGCGATCACGGTCGCGCTGCTCGGCCGCTCGCGGCCGTGGGGGATCCTCGCCGCGGGCATCCTGTTCGGCGCGTTCAAGGCCGGCGGCTACGCGATGCAGGCGGCCGAGGGCGTCCAGATCGACATCGTCACGGTCGTGCAGGCGCTCATCGTGCTGTTCCTCGCGGCGCCGCCGCTCATCCGGGCCATGTTCGGCCTGCCGACGCCGGGGGAGAAGCGCAAGGCGAAGACGCCCCGCGCGGCCCGGGCCGCGAAGGAGGCCAGCGCGTGACCGCCGCCGCACCCGTCATCCTGACGCCGACGCTCGATCGCGCCGCGATGGTCAGCTGGAAGGCGCCCATCGCGTTCGCCGTCTTCACGGTCGCCGCCGCGGTGCTGTTCCTCGGCTTCGCCGGCGACGGGACCGCGGAGTTCCGGCTCTCGCCCGCGACCGACGCGTGGCAGATCCCGCCGATCTTCGTCGGGGGCCGGTCCGTCGGTCAGATCGTGCTCGCGATCCTCGCGATCATCACGATCGTCTCCTTCTGGCTCGCGGGCCGGAAGCGGAAGACGCCGCTCTGGCTCGCGGCGATCTTCATCGCCGCCCTGCTCTTCGCGTTCCTCGCCTGGGCCGCGTCCGCCGCCCAGACCCATGTCATCCCGCTCGCCGGCCTCCTCGCCGGGGCGCTCAGCCTCTCCGTCCCGCTCGTCTACGGCTCCCTCGCGGGCGTCATCGGCGAGCGCGTCGGCGTCGTGAACATCGCGATCGAGGGCCAGCTGCTCTTCGGCGCCTTCTCCTCGGCCATCGTCGCCTCGATCACGGGCAGCCCGTGGGTCGGCCTCGTCGCGGCCGCCGTCGCGGGCACCCTCGTCGGGATGGTCCTGGCCGTGTTCTCCATCAAGTACTACGTCGACCAGGTCATCGTCGGCGTCGTGCTGAACGTCCTCGTCGTGGGCCTCACGAGCTTCCTGTATTCGGAGCTGCTCGCCCCGAACGCCGCGCAGCTGAACACGCCGCCGCGCTTCCCGACCTGGGAGATCCCGGGCCTCGCGCAGATCCCGCTCATCGGACCCATGCTCTTCCGCCAGACCCCGATCGTGTACCTCGCGTACGTCGCGGTGTTCCTCGTGTGGTGGGGCCTGTTCCGGACGAAGTGGGGCCTGCGGCTGCGCTCCGTCGGCGAGCACCCCACCGCGGCGGACACCGTCGGCATCAACGTGAACCGGACGCGATTCTGGAACGTGTCGCTCGCCGGCGCGATCGCGGGTGCGGGCGGCTCGTTCTTCACCCTCGGCTCCGTCGGCGCGTTCGGCCAGGAGATGACCGCGGGCGCCGGCTACATCGCCCTCGCCGCCGTCATCTTCGGCAAGTGGCACCCGCTGCGCGCCGCCGCCGCGGCCCTGCTCTTCGGGTTCACGACGAACCTGCAGAACACGCTGTCGATCATCGGCTCGCCGGTGCCGAGCGAGTTCATGCTCATGCTCCCGTACGTCGTCACGATCCTCGCCGTCGCGGGCTTCGTCGGCGTCTCGCGCGGCCCGGCCGCGGCGGGCCTCCCGTACATCAAGTAACGCCCCCGACCGCGGGTCGAGCAGCCCCGTAGGGGCGCATCGAGATCTCGAGAGGAACATCCATGGACATCGACTGGCCCGCCCTCACCGAGGCGGCGAAGGGCGCCCTCGCGCACTCCTACTCCCCGTACTCGAAGTTCCCGGTCGGCGTCGCGGCCCTCGTCGACGACGGCCGCGTCATCACGGGCGCGAACATCGAGAACGCCTCCTACGGCATCACGCTGTGCGCCGAGTGCTCGCTCGTCTCGGAGCTGTGGATGGGCGCCGAGGCGGGCACGACGCCGCGCCTCCTCGCCTTCGCCTGCGTCGACGGGCACGGGAACGCCCTGATGCCGTGCGGCCGCTGCCGCCAGCTCCTCTTCGAGCATTCGGCCCCGGGGATGCTGCTGCAGACGGTGTCCGGCATCCGGACCATCGACGAGGTCATCCCGGACGCCTTCGGCCCCCGCACGCTGGAGGCCTACCGTGGTTGAGCCCTACGACGTCGTCGACCTGATCCGCGCGAAGCGCGACGGCGGCTCGCTCGACACCGCGCAGATCGACTGGCTCGTCGACGCCTACACCCGCGGCGTCGTCGCCGACGAGCAGATGTCGGCGTGGGCGATGGCGGTGTTCATCCGGGGCATGGCGCCGCGCGAGATCAAGGACCTGACCCTCGCGATGATCGCCTCCGGCGAGCGCCTCGACTTCTCCGGCATCGGCAAGGCGACGACGGACAAGCACTCCACCGGCGGCGTCGGCGACAAGATCACGCTGCCGCTCGCCCCGCTCGTCGCCTCCTTCGGCGTCGCGGTGCCGCAGCTCTCCGGCCGCGGCCTCGGCCACACGGGCGGCACGCTCGACAAGCTCGAGTCGATCCCCGGCTGGCGCGCCCGCCTGACGAACGACGAGTTCCTCGCGCAGCTCCGGGACGTCGGCGCCGTCATCTCGGCGGCCGGCTCCGGCCTCGCGCCGGCCGACGGCAAGCTCTACGCCTTGCGCGACACCACCGGCACGGTCGAGTGCATCCCGCTCATCGCCTCCTCGATCATGTCGAAGAAGATCGCGGAGGGCACGAGCTCCCTCGTCCTCGACGTGAAGTTCGGCTCCGGCGCGTTCCTCCAGGACCCCGGCATGGGTCGCCGGCTCGCGGAGACGATGGTCCAGCTCGGCAAGGACGCGGGCGTCGGCACCGTCGCGCTGCTGACGAACATGCAGACCCCGCTCGGTCTCGCGATCGGCAACGCGAACGAGGTCCGCGAGTCCGTCGAGGTGCTCGCGGGCGGCGGGCCCGCCGACGTCGTCGAGCTCACGCTGGCCCTCGCGCGCGAGATGCTCGCCCTCGCGGGTCTGCCGGACGCCGATGTCGAGGGGCACCTGCGGGGTGGCCAGGCGATGGACACCTGGCGCGCCATGATCAGGGCGCAGGGCGGCGACCCCGACGCGGCGCTGCCGGCCCCGGCGGAATCGGAGACCGTGGCGGCCGAGCGCTCCGGGCGCATCGTCGACCTCCCGGCGCTCCCGTTCGGCATCGCCGCGTGGCGGCTCGGCGCGGGCCGCGCCCGCAAGGAGGACCCCGTCGTGCATGCCGCCGGCATCGACCTGCACGTGCGCATCGGCGATCTCGTCGAGGCCGGTCAGCCGCTCTACACGCTGCACGCGAACGACCCGGCCCGCTTCGCCCGCGCGACTGAGGCGCTCGAGGGCGCTCTCGTCATCGGCGCCGATGAAGATCCGGTGAACGACGGCGGACCCCTCATCGCCGACCGAGTAGCGTAGGGGAATGACGGACGATCTCTCCCAGTACGTGCTGCCGGGAGGGCAGGCGATCCAGCCGCTCCCGAAGGTGAGCCTCCACGACCACCTCGACGGCGGCCTGCGGCCCGCGACGATCATCGAGCTCGCCGACGAGCTCGGCCTCTCCGTGCCGAGGCGCGAGGCGGACGACCTCGGGGACTGGTTCGTCGAGCAGTGCACGGGGGGCGACCTCGTCGCCTACCTGGCGACCTTCGACCTCACGATCGCGGTCATGCAGACGGCGCACGGGCTCGAGCGGGTCGCGCGCGAGTTCGTCGAGGACCTCGCCGCCGACGGCGTCGTCTACGGCGAGATCCGCTGGGCGCCTGAGCAGCACCTCACGCGCGGGCTCACGCTCGACGAGACGGTGGAGGCGGTGCAACGCGGCATCGACGCCGGCATCGACGCGGCCGCAGCGCGCGGCCACCGCATCCGGGCAGGCCAGCTCGTCTCCGCGATGCGGCAGCATCACCGCGGCCGCGAGATCGCCGAGCTCGCCGTGCGGCATCGCGACCGCGGCGTCGTCGGCTTCGACACGGCCGGGCCGGAGGCCGGCTTCCCCGCCTCGCTCAACAAGGAGGCGTTCGAGTTCCTCGCGAACGCGTTCCTCCCTCGCACCGTCCACGCGGGCGAGGCGGACGGCGTCGAATCGATCCGCGGCGCGCTCGTCGACGGCCGGGCGCTGCGCCTCGGCCACGGCGTGCGCATCGTCGAGGACATCCAGCTCGTCGAGGAGGGCTCCGTCACCCGCGCGACGCTCGGCGCCGTCGCCGAGTGGGTCCGCGACCGGGAGATCGCGCTCGAGGTCGCACCGTCGTCGAACGTGCAGACCGGCGCCTGGGGCCGCGCCATCGAGGAGCACCCCTTCGACCTGCTGTACCAGCTCGGCTTCCGGGTGACCGTCAACACGGACAACCGGCTCATGAGCGGCACGACGATCACGCGCGAGCTCGCGCTGCTCGCCGACACCTTCGACTACGACATCGACGACCTCGCCGTCTTCCAGCTCAACGCCGCCGCGAGCGCGTTCCTCCCCCTGGAGGACCGCGACGCGCTCGCGGAGCTGATCGCGGAGGCGTACGCCTGAGTCACTAGGCTTCGATCGTGCGATCGTGGGCCCAGAACGGCGAGGACCTCGTGCTGCAGGTGCTGCTGCAGGGTCGGACGAACGGCTTCTACGTCGATGTGGGGGGCTACCACCCGACCGAGCACTCCGTGACGAAGCACTTCTACGACAGCGGCTGGCGCGGCATCAACGTCGAGCCGATCCCCTCGCGGTTCCAGTCCTTCGAGACCGAGCGACCTCGCGACATCAACCTCAACCTCGGCCTCGCGGCTCGCGCTGGCACGATGACGCTGCGCGAGTACGACGAGGCGCATGCGGGCTGGTCGAGCATGTCCGCGCACATGCATGAGCTGCACGGCGCCTCCGACGCGAGCTACGTCGACTACGAGGTGCCGGTCCGAACGCTCGCCGAGATCCTCGAGGAGCACGGGGTCGAGGCGATCGACTTCCTCAAGATCGACGTCGAGGGATTCGAGACCGAGGTCATCCTCGGCAACGACTGGGCCCGCTGGCGCCCCACCATCGTCGTCGTCGAGCGCACCGGGGACAGCTGGCATTCGCTGCTCGAGACCGCCGGGTACCGTGAGATCTTCAACGACTCGCTCAACTCGTATTTCGCAGGCCCCGAGTATCGGATCCCCGAGCTCGTGCTCGCCGGGATCCGGCGGCTCGTGACAGAGGGCGCGACCGAGCAGGCGATCAGGCAGGTCGTCGCGCGCCCGAGCGACTTCATCGGCGGTCGCGACCTGCTCCGCGGTGCCTTCACCGCGATCGGACGCCGCCTTAGGCGCTGAGCCTCAGACCAGCAGGGCGCGGACGGACTGCTCCAGCTCGCCGACGGCCGCGGCCGCGTGCTCGCGGCGCTCGCGGCCCGTGCCGGTCTCGGAGCGGGCGTCGAGGTACGCCTTGAGCTTCGGCTCGGTGCCGGAGGGCCGCACGATGAGGCGCGAGCCGTCGGCGAGGTCGTAGCGCAGGATGTCGTTCGGCTGGGCCGCGTCGGCGAGGTAGTCGACGGAACGCACGACGGCGCGCCCCGCGATCTCCGTCGGCGGCTGGGCGCGGAGGCGGTCGGTGAGCCGGCCGATCTCGGCGAGATCGTTCACCCGGATGCTGACCTGGCCGGAGGCGTAGCCGCCGACGCGGTCGGCGACGCGGTCGAGGC